>NZ_WIXR01000035.1:0-80296 GCF_019425585.1 Burkholderia sp. COPS
TTCGGGGCTGGGGTACAAGGAGGGCGTGCAGGAAGCGATGAAGAGCTTCACGAATACGAAGACGTATTCGCTGCCGTGGTAAGCGTTGTGTAATCCGCGCGCACCGGTTTCGCGGCCGGTGCGCGCGTCAGTCCGAGCGTTGATCGACGCGTTATTCGATCGGCTCATATCGATAGCCGATTTGCGTTTTTGCCGTGCCTCGACGCGTCGGTAGAATTCGCGGACTTCTCGAACGGCACGCGCGTGCCGCGGGATCATTCCCTCCAATCATTCGGGGTCCGCACCATGAAAATCCTTCGCTCCATCCTGGTCGTCGCCATGCTGCAGGCCGTTTCGGTCACGAGCGCACTGGCTGCCGACGACCTGTCGCAGATCAAGTCGTCCGGCGTGTTCCGGGTCGGCACCGAAGGGACGTACGCGCCGTTCACGTACCACGACGAGACCGGCAAGCTGACGGGCTTCGACGTCGACATCGCGACCGCGATCGCGCAGCGTCTCGGCGTGAAACCGCAGTTCGTCGAAGGCAAGTGGGACGGGTTGATCGCCGGCCTCGACGTGAACCGCTACGACGCGGTCGTCAACGAAGTGTCGATCACCGACGCGCGCAAGGCGAAATACGATTTCTCCACGCCGTACATCACGTCGCGCGCGGTGCTGATCGTGCGCGCGGACAACACGACGATCCGCTCGTTCGACGACCTGAAGGGCAAGAAGTCCGCGAACACGCTCACCAGCAATTTCGGCAAGCTCGCGGCCGCGCATGGCGCGGACGTCGTGCCGGTGCAGGGTTTCAACGAATCGATCGACCTGCTGAGCTCGGGCCGCGTCGATGCGACGATCAACGATTCGCTGTCGTACCTCGATTTCCGCAAGCACAAGCCCGACGCGAAACTGAAGATCGCGGCGACCGACACGAGCGGCGCGGGCGACGCGTCCGGCGTGCTGCTGCGCAAGGGCAGCCCCGCGCTGGTGGCCGCGATCGACAAGGCGCTCGCGGACATCAAGGCCGACGGCACCTACGCGAAGATCTCGCAGAAGTATTTCGGCCGCGACGTGTCGCAGCCGTAACGCGAGGCTGAACGATGCCGGCCTGGCTTCACCTGATGGCGGAATCGCTGAAGCCCCTGCTCGTCGCGGGGCTCGTGTTCACGGTTCCGCTCACGCTCGCGTCGTTCGCGATCGGCCTGCTGCTCGCGTTCGGCGCGGCGCTCGTGCGGCTGTTCGGGCCGCGCTGGGCGCAGGCCGCCGTGCGGTTCTACATCTGGCTGTTTCGCGGCTCGCCGCTGCTCGTGCAGCTGTTCGTGATCTTCTACGGCCTGCCGAGCGTCGGCATCGTGCTCGATCCGCTGACGGCCGCCGTGATCGGCTTCTCGCTGAACGTCGGCGCGTACAACGCGGAGGTGATCCGCGGCGTGATCGAATCGATTCCGAAGGGGCAGTGGGAGGCCGCGTACTCGATGGCGATGACGCGCCCGCAGGCGCTGCGCCGCGCGATCCTGCCGCAGGCCGCGCGCGTCGCGCTGCCGGCTTTGTCGAATTCGTTCATTTCGCTGGTGAAGGACACGTCGCTCGCGGCCGTGCTGACCGTGCCGGAGATCTTCCAGGCCGCGCAGCGGATCGCGGCCGTGACCTACGAACCGATGATCCTCTATACGGAGGCCGCGCTGATCTATCTGCTGCTCAGTTCGGTGCTGTCCACGCTGCAGCGTCGCCTCGAAACCCGCTTCGGCCGTCACGCACTGTTCCAGGCGGAGTTGCGATGATCCGGCTCGAACGCATCGACAAGTCGTTCGGCACGCAGCGCGTGTTGCACGGGATCGACCTCGCCTTGCAGCCCGGCAGCGTGACGGCGCTGATCGGGCCGTCCGGCAGCGGCAAGAGCACGCTGCTGCGTTGCGTGAACCTGCTCGAAGTACCCGAGGCAGGTGCGCTGACGGTCGGCGACGCCCGCATCGACTTCTCGCCGGCGCACCGGCCGGCGCGCGACGCCGTGTTCGCGGTGCGTCGACAGACCGGCATGGTGTTCCAGAACTTTCAGCTGTTTCCGCACCTGAGCGTCGTGCAGAACGTGATGGAAGGGCTCGTCACCGTGCAGCGCTGGTCGCGCGAGCGGGCCCGCGAACGCGCGCTCGCGCTGCTCGAGAAGGTCGGCATCGCGAACAAGGCCGACGCGTGGCCCGGCACGCTGTCGGGCGGCCAGCAGCAACGCGTCGCGATCGCACGTGCGCTTGCACCGTCGCCGCAGGTGCTGCTGTGCGACGAGCCGACGTCGGCACTCGATCCGGAGCTGTCCGTCGAAGTCGTCGAGGTGCTGCGCCAGCTCGCGCGCGAAGGCACGACGATGCTGATGGCGACGCACGACCTGCGCCTGGCCGCGTCGATCGCGCACGACGCGGTGTTTCTCGCGGAAGGGCGCGTGGTCGAGGCCGGTGCATCACGCGACCTGTTCGGCGGCCCGCGCGATCCGCGCACCGCGAAGTTCATCTCGACGCTCGCGCAGGGCGTGCCGGTGTTCTGACGCGGCACGCGACAAGCGGCACCCGGTACAGGCGGCGTCAACCTTTCCCGGGCCGGTCGAGCACCGCCGCGACGATCGCTTCCGGCGCATCTTCCTGCACCAGGTGGCCCGCGCGCGGCACCGTGATCAGCTGGCCGCCGGCGATGCGATCGGCCAGCGCCTGCCCCTGTTCGAGCGGAATCCACGCGTCGTCCTCGCCCCACACGATGCGCACCGGAAAGTCCGGCGGCGCGTAACGGGCCTCGGCTTCCTCGATGTAGTGCTGGCGCATCTGCGCGATCTGGCGATAGAACGCGGCCTGGCCGGCTGGCGTGAGCCACGGCGCGCGGTAGATCGACAGCGCGTCGTCGCTCAGCGGCCGGGCGACGGCGTTGCCGAGATAGGCCGACACGAGTGCGTGATGCGCATACGCGGGCAATCCGGTGAAGGCGGCTTCGTGCTGCGCGACGTGGCGCACGAACGGCGAACCCTGCGGCGCGATCGCGACCGGGTTCACGAGCGTGAGATCCGCATAGGCGACGCCGTCGAGGAAGTGCGCGCGCAGCACGGTGGCGCCGCCGTAGTCGTGCGCGAGCACGCGCGGTCGCGAAATGTTCCACTCGTCGAGCATCGCGCCGAACAGCGCGTTCTGGCGGCCGAGCGACACGTCCGCATCCGGCATGTCGGATTGACCGTAGCCGAGCAGGTCGTAGAAGAACACGCGATGACGGCGCGCGAGCCACGGTGCAATCCGCCGCCACACCTGCGACGAAAACGGCGTGCCGTGCACGAGCACGAGCGGCGGCCCTTCGCCGAACGTTCCCCAGGCAATCCGGTGGCCTTCGAAGGTGAAGCGGTTGGCGAGTTCGAGCATCGGCATCTCCGTGCTAACCTGTTTTGGTTGTTAACAGGTTACTCCGGATCGTCCGGGTGTGAAACCGATAGGTGAAAATAAATGGTTACTCGACACGAACCCGTGCGACATGCGCATGAATGGGGGGCAGCCGATTTCGTCGGCGGCCATCCGGCGCTCGACTTCCTCAACACGGTGGCCGACACGGGCAAGACGCGCGACGCGGACAAGTTCGTCGACTGGCCGGCCGTGCATGCGTGGGCGGAGCGCTCGGGGTTGCTGGCGCCGGCCGATCTGGCGCGGCTTCGGCGTCATGCGCGGCAGGACGACGCCGACGCGCTGATCGCGCTGCATCGCTTTCGCGAGGAGGCTTACAGCGCGATCGCGCACCTGACGGCCGGCGGCGGCGGCACTGCCGGCGCGCGCGCGGCGGGCCGGCTCGCCGTTGCGATCCGCGAGGCGATCGGGCGCAGCGCGTTCGATGCGGTCGACGGCCGGTTCGCGTGGCGGCCCGACGCGCGCGTCGCGTCGCGCTGGGTCGACGCGGCCGCACTCGGGTTCGAGCATCTGCTGCGCAGCGACGATTTTGCGCGCGTGCGCCAGTGCGGCCGTTGCACGTGGTTCTTCGTCGATCGCGGGCGCGGCGTCGGGCGGCGCTGGTGCGACATGCGCACCTGCGGGAACCGCGCGAAAGTGGAGGCGTTCAGGGAGCGGTGACGTGCGCGCCGAGCCGGTCGTCTTGCCGCGCGGTGCACGGGCGGCACGCGAACGTCATGGCGCGGTTTCGTGCGGCGGATGTTCCGGCCACAGCGTCGCGGCGATGAACAGCCCGGCCGCGAGGAACGGCGCGCCGATCGCGAACAGGATGGCCGTGAGGCCCCAGTGATCCCAGAAGCGGTCGACCACCGCGCGCTCGGGTGTGACGGGGTCGTACAGCACGTTGACCGCTTCGCCTTCGTGCAGGCCCGGATGCGACGACGCCGAACCCTGCGCGAACCTGATCTGGCGTCCGCTGTCGGTCGTGAACGCGACGATCGCCGAATACAGCGACGTGCGCGCGCGGGGCGAGTGCGCGTTTTTCGCGATCTCGACGACATGGCCGGTGGAACGCGCATAGTGGTGGATGACCTGCCACTGGCGCAGGCCGGCCGCACCGGCGCCGGCGATGAAGCCCGTGCCGATCGCGATCGGAATCAGCACGATCGCGATATCCCAGCGGCTGCGCACGTGCTTGCGGGCGCGGCGGACCGGCGGCGGGGCGGACGACCGGCGGCGGCGCTCGCCGGCGATCAGCAGGCCGCCGATCGCGAACGATGCGATGGCGAGCAGCGCCGGCACGATCGCCGGAAACCAGCGTTGCGCGAAATCGTCGATCAGCGCGGGGCGTTCGGGGTGGCCGGGGTCGAGCCATACCTCGACGTTCTCGCCGATGTCGTAGGCGGGGACGGTCGATGCGGTATTGCCGGCGACTTCGCGGCGCTGGCCGTCGTTCGCGAGGTACGCGACGATCGGCCGGTACGCGCGCATCGCGTCGCTGTCCTGCACGATGCGCACGACCGTGCCCGGTGCGCGGACCAGCTGGCCGGTCGCCTGCCCGGCCGTCACGGCGAGCATGCCGGCCAGTACGAGCAGCACGACGCCGAGCGCCATCGCGACGAGTGCGTCCCTACCCGGCATGACCGGATCCGTTTCGTTGTGCTGCGCACCGCGGATTCCGGCTTGATCGGGGGGATGGCGCGACCCGCCGAACCGGCCGATATCGGCGCAACCAGGCCCTCTGAATGGTCGCGTCCCGTTCACATGCTTCCATGTCTGACGTCCCATGCTCTCTCAGTGCCGGCGGGCGAACGACAGTGCCTGCGCCGGTCGTGTGATATTTGTCGGACGATTCTAGCGGAAACGATGCGGAAGATGGGTGCGCTCGCGTACCGCGAGGGGCGCGCAACGCGAAGCGACGCGGCGTGAATGAAAAACGGCAGGAAAGCGGCAGGTGTAAACGGAAAAGGCCGGTCAGCTTGCGCTGACCGGCCTTTGAAATTCCTGGTGGGGCGTGAGTGACTCGAACACTCGACCTACGGATTAAGAGTCCGCTGCTCTACCAACTGAGCTAACGCCCCCAACAGAAGAAAGATTATGCACGAGCATTTCAGGCTTGGCAAGTCCTTTCTGCAAATTTCCTGAGAATATTTCGTCACGCCAACGGTGGCTGCCGGTCCGATAACGAGCGATCGCAGTTTTCGTGCTCCCGGTATGATGACGCCACACGTGTTGCGCGGCGGTCGCGCAACGCTTTCTGGGCTTTCGAAGATGGACGAAAACGCAGTCCGCGAATTGCTGGATCGCCTGCTGGCCCCCTGGGTCCGCTCGCTCGGTCTGGTCCCCGTGTCGATCGGCGACGACAGCGTCACGCTGCGCCTGCCGTTTTCCGGCGAATTCCGCCATTCCGGCGGTGTGATCTGCGGCCAGGTGTTCACGGCGGCCGCCGATACCGCGATGGTGGTCGCGATCTCGGCCGCGCTCGGCGAGTTCCGGCCGATGACGACCGTATCGTTGAACACGAACTTCATGCGTCCCGTGCGCAAGGGCGACGTGCTCGTCACCGCGCGCGTGCTGCGGATGGGCCGCAATCTCGTATTCGGCGAAGTCGAGCTGTTCGACGAAGACGGCAAGATGGCCGTTCACGCGACGTCGACCTACGCGCTCGTCAGCTGAGCGGCGCGATGTTCGACCAGCTCGTCTTTGCGGGTGGCGGCAATCGCTGCTGGTGGCAGGCCGGCTTCTGGGACGTCGCACAGCCGGCGCTCGGCCTGCGCCCGCGCGTGATCACCGGTATCTCGGCCGGCGCGGCAACTGCCTGCATGCTGTATACACGCGACGCCGCCTGGGTGATGCGCTATTACGAAGAGGCGCTGCGCCACAACCGGAAGAACGCGTACTGGGGCAACCTGTTCGGGCGCGAGCCCGTGTTTCCGCATTACCGGATTTACCGTCAGGCGCTGCTCGACATCTACGGCGAACCGTTCGCGAAGCTTGCCGCGGCGCCGGAGATTCGCATCGGCGTGTCGCATGTGCCGCGCTGGCTCGGTGCGCGCAGCGCAGTCGCCGCCGGTCTCGTCGCGTACAACATCGAGAAGTACGTGCGCAAGACGCTGCACCCGACGCTCGGGCGCACGCTCGGCTTTCGGCCCGAATTCGTGCGTGCGCAGGCCTGCACGCAAGTCGAGGAACTCGCCGACCTGATCCTGCAGTCGTCCTGCACGCCGCCGTTCACGCCGGTGCTGCGCCGCGGCGGCCGGCCGGTGCTCGACGGCGGGATGGTCGACAACGTGCCGGTCGACGCGCTCGACCCGACGCCGGGCGACGTGCTGGTGCTCGTCACGCGGCTGTATCCGCGCCCGCAGATGTTCACGGTCGCGCATGGCGAGCAGCGTCGGCTGTACGTCCAGCCTTCGAGCAAGGTGCCGATTTCGAGTTGGGATTACACGAGCCCGTCGCAGATGCGGCATGCGTACGATCTCGGTCGGCGCGACGGCGAGCATTTCCTTACGCGCGTCGATGCGATGACGGGCGGCCGCGTGGCCGCCTGACGATCGGGAATGGAGGAGCGGGGCTGCGGCGTGCGCAGCCCGCGCGGTCAGCGCTTGCGGATCGGCGTCAGCGCTTCCGGGTTGGCGACGCTCGACATGTCGCCGTCGTCGAACGCGAGGATGTTGCGGAACGCCGCGCTGAAGTAGAGCTCGTAGCTTTCGCGCTCGACGTAGCCGATGTGCGGCGTGCAGATCACGTTTTCCATTCGCAGCAGGCTGTAGCCCTGCAGGATCGGCTCGCTCTCGAACACGTCGATCGCGACCATCCCCGGACGGTTGTGCGACAGCGCGTTGACCAGTGCGTTGTCCTCGAGCAGTTCGGCGCGGCTCGTGTTGACGAGCAGCGACGTCGGCTTCATCCGCATCAGGTCTTCCTGCTTCACGATCCCGCGCGTGTCGTCATGCATGCGCAGGTGCAGCGACAGCACGTCGCTCTGCTCGAACAGCGCTTCGCGGCTTTCGGCGGCCGTATAGCCGTCGGCGCGCGCGGCCTCGAGCGAATGCTCGCGGCCCCAGATCAGCACGTTCATCCCGAACGCCTTGCCGTAGCCGGCGACGAGCCGGCCGATCTTGCCGTAGCCCCAGATGCCGAGCGTCTGGCCGCGCAGTACCTGGCCGAGGCCGAAGTTCGGCGGCATGGCCGACGTCTTCAGGCCCGACTGCTGCCAGGCGCCCTGCTTCAGGTTCGCGACGTACTGAGGAATGCGGCGCTGGGCGGCCATCACGAGCGCCCAGGTCAGCTCGGCGGGGGCGACCGGCGAGCCCGTGCCTTCGAGCACCGCGATGCCGCGGTCGGTACAGGCTTCGAGGTCGATGTGGCTCGACACGCGGCCGGTCTGGCTGATCATGCGCAGGTTCGGCAGCTTTGCGAGCAGTTGCGACGAAATCGGGGTCCGTTCGCGAATCAGCACGAGCGCCTCGACTTCCGCCAGACGGCTGGCGAGTTGTCCCAATCCGCGCACCGTATTGTTGAAGACCTTCACGTCGTGGCCGGCAAGCATCTCGAAGCAGTTCAGCTTGCGGACGGCGTCCTGGTAGTCGTCGAGGATGGCAATTTTCATGATGAGCGGGTGTCGCGCGTTGAAAGCGGCGGCGGCGGCGGCGCACCTCGCGCACCCGTCCCGCCCGGCCGGGGCCGACATGATGCTATGTCAGCCGCCTTCGTGGTGTCTTTTTAACAGGTTGTTACGCTCCGCCGCAATTGGCGGCGGCCTGACCCGGCGCCGCTCGCGGGCAGGGCAGAAGGGTGCGCTGTTGTGTCGCATCAAATACGTCCTTCCTGATTCGGCCGCTTACACGACGAGGTTCACCCAATTGTTGTCCCAATCGGAATAATTGGATCAACTATCCGCAGGGGGCGAGGATTTTTGACTATTTTTATCGTCAACCGGGGCCTTGTTGAGCAACTCTGCATCATTTCCGCTGTCGTAGGAGAATTACGCATTTGCTTCATCTTTTTGAAGTTGTAACAGCGGCAGGAGTCGTTTATGGATCATTTGCAGTCGATGCGCGTGTTCGTCAAGGTTGCAGATCTCGGCAGTTTCGCGCGGGCCGCGAGTGCAATGGATATCTCCAACGCGGTCGCGACGCGTCACGTCGCCGATCTGGAGGGCAGGCTCGGCACGCGTTTGCTGAACCGCACCACGCGCAGCCTTTCCCTGACCGAGTCAGGTCAGGTCTATCTGGAGCGTGCCCGCCAGATCCTCGATGAGCTGGAAGACGTCGAGCAGATGGTCGTCGCACGCAATCACGAGCCGGTCGGCACGCTGCGCATCGTCGCGCCGGTCGTGTTCGGCCTGCATAACCTCGCGCCCGTGTTGCAGTCGTACACGGAGAATTTCCCGAAAGTGGTGCCGGATCTCACGCTGGTCGACCGGCAGGTCGATCTGGTCGAGGAAGGTTTCGATGTCGGCATCGTCGTCACGCGCCAGATGCGCAGCGCGAGCATCGTCACGCGGCGCCTGACCACCGGCTGCATGACCGTGTGCGCAACGCCGAGCTATCTGGAGAAGCACGGCGTGCCGACTCATCCGGAGCATCTCGCCGAGCATCCGAGCCTGAGCCTGCCGACCGAATACTGGGGCGACGAGCGTGTGTTCACGGGGCCGGACGGCGAAGTGCGCGTGCGCCCGACCAACGTGATCGTTGCGAACAACACCGCGATGCTGCGCCAGTTCGCGCTGCTCGGGATGGGTGTCGCGATCCTGCCGAGCTACTTGATCGGCAGCGATATCGCGCGCGGTGCGCTCGTGCGGTTGCTGCCGGATTTCCGGCTGCCGCAGGTCGAGATCAACATCGCTTACCCGAGCCGGCGCCATCTGCCCGCGAAGGTGCGCACGTTCATCGACCACCTCGTCGAGCACTTCAGCCACTCGACCGACGCGACGATGGGTGAGCAATGGGCCGCGCAGAGCTCCGCGCTCGCGCCGATCGGTGTCGAGACGCGTGCCGAGCAACCGGAATCGGCCGACCCGAACCTGTCGCCGCGCCTGCCGCGTTCGCCGCGCACGCGCGTCGCGGCGCCGTCGCCGCTGTAACGGCGCGACGGCCCGGCGTCGGTTACCGCCGGCACAAAGAAAAAACGCGGATCGAGCAGTCGATCCGCGTTTTTTTATGGCTGCCTGCCGAAGCAGGACGCGCCGGGAGAAAGCCCGCCCGGGCGTCCAGTCCAGGCTGTTACGAGCCCGTCTTGCGGGTCGTCGTCTTGCGAGTCGCCGTCTTGGTGGCGGCAGTCTTCGCGGCGGTCTTGCGAGCCGGTGCCGGTTTCTCTTCTGCACCCTCCGTCACGGTTTCGGCATCCTTCGTCGCCGATTTCGCAGTCTTCTTCGCAGCGGCGGCTTTCGGTTCCTTCTTCTCGAACTCGAAGCCGATCTTGCCGTCCGGCTGCTTCACGAGGAACGCCTTGAAGTTGCGGCCGGTGCGCGACGACTTGAAGTTCGGCAGCAGATCCGTGCGGCCGTCGGCCAACAGCTTGCCCATCTGCTCGCGCGAGATTTCCTGCTGCAGGATCACCTTGCCCGAGCGGAAGTCGCACGTCTTCGGGTTGGCCACCGAGTGCTCGCACACGTAGCTCATCCCGTGCTCGAACACGCGGCCCTTGCACTTCGGGCACGCGCCGACCGGTTCCTGCGTGGAGAAGTCGGGCGCCTCGCCTTCCTCGCCGCCCGTATCCTGGCCGAAATCGAACTCGAGCTTGTAGTTCTTCGTCTCGTCATCGAACGAGAGCTTCAGGATCGCCGAGAACGGGCGACCCATCTTGCTGCGGAATCCGGAAAGCGGGCCGATCGTCTTTTCCCGCAGCAGTTCCTCGACTTCCGCGATCTCGAACTGCCGGCTGCCCGGGATCTTCGAGATCGAGAACTCGCACTTCGTGCACGCGAAGCGGCGGTAGTTTTCCTTCACCTGGCCGCCGCAGTTCGGGCACGGCGTCTCGAGCGTCGCGTAATCGCCGGGGATCGTGTCGGAATCGTATTCCTTCGCGCGCTTGACGATCTGCTGCGTCATGCGGGCGATTTCCTGCATGAAGGCGTCGCGCCCGAGGTTGCCGCGCTCCATCTGCGACAGCTTGTATTCCCATTCGCCGGTGAGCTCCGGCGCGGTCAGTTCCTTCACGCCGAGGCCGCGCAGCAGCGTCATCAGCTGGAACGCCTTCGCGGTCGGGATCAGTTCGCGGCCTTCACGCACGAGGTACTTTTCGCCGAGCAGGCCTTCGATGATCGCCGCACGCGTGGCCGGCGTGCCGAGGCCCTTCGCGGCCATGGCTTCGCGCAGTTCGTCGTCCTCGACGAGCTTGCCCGCGCCTTCCATCGCGGACAGCAGCGTCGCTTCCGAATAGCGTGCGGGCGGCTTCGTGACGAGCGCGACGGCGGCGATTTCGTCCGTCTTCACCTTCTCGTCCTTCTGCACCGGCACGAGGTTCGCATCCGCGCCTTCGGCGTCGCGGCCGTACACCTGCAGCCAGCCCGGCTCGACGAGCACCTTGCCCTCGGTCTTGAAGTGATGGCCGGCGACTTCGGTGATCCGCGTCGTGACACGGAATTCGGCGGCCGGGAAGAACACGGCGAGGAAGCGCTTCACGACCATGTCGTACAGCTTCTGCTCCGGCTCGGACAGAGACTTCGGCGCCTGCAGCGTCGGGATGATTGCGAAGTGGTCGCTGATCTTCGAGTTGTCGAAGATGCGCTTGTTCGGCTTCACCCAGCCCTTGTCGAGCACCTGCTTCGCATGCGGCAGGTAGTTGTTGCTCTCCTTGAGCATCTCGAGCGTGGACTGGACCGTCGACAGATAGTCTTCCGGCAGCGCGCGCGCGTCGGTACGCGGGTAGGTCAGCACCTTGTGCTTTTCATACAGCGCCTGCGCGAGACCGAGCGTGTTCTTCGCGGAGAATCCGAAGCGGCTGTTCGCTTCGCGCTGCAGGCTCGTCAGGTCGAACAGCAGCGGCGACAGTTGTGTCGACGGCTTCGATTCCTCCGAGACCGTGCCGACCTGGTCGCGGCACGCGGCGACGATCGTTTCGGCAGCCGGCAGGCTCCACAGGCGGGAGTCGCGCTTTTCCGGATCGAATTCGTCGCGCTTGAATTTCGGGTCGAACCACTTGCCTTCGTAGAAGCCGCCCGCGCACGCGAATTCCGCCTTCACTTCCCAGTAGTCGCGCGGGATGAAGCGGCGGATTTTCTCTTCGCGTTCGACGACGATCGACAGCGTTGGCGTCTGTACGCGGCCAACTGTCGTCAGGAAGAAGCCGCCGCCCTTGCTGTTGAACGCGGTCATCGCGCGGGTGCCGTTGATCCCGACGAGCCAGTCGGCTTCCGAGCGGCAGCGTGCGGCGTCGGCGAGCGGTTGCATGTCGGTGTCGCTGCGCAGGTTCGCGAAGCCGTCGCGGATCGCCTGCGGGGTCATCGACTGCAGCCACAGGCGCTGAACCGGCTGCTTCGCCTTCGCGTGCTGCGCGATCAGTCGGAAAATCAGCTCGCCCTCGCGCCCCGCGTCACATGCGTTGATCAGGCGGTCGACGTCCTTGCGCTTCATCAGCTTCGTGAGCACCTTGAGGCGCGACTCGCTTTTTGCGATCGGGTTCAGGTCGAAATGCGGGGGGATGACGGGCAGATGCGCGAAGCTCCATTTCCCGCGCTTGACCTCGTACTCTTCCGGGGCGGCGATTTCCAGCAAGTGGCCGACAGCGGACGAAAGGACGAAATCGTCGCTCTCGTAATACTCGTCATGCTTGGTAAAGCCGCCCAAAGCGCGTGCGATGTCGTTCGCGACAGAAGGCTTTTCCGCAATGATCAGTGCTTTGGACATGACAGGTGTGTGTTGGTAGACCGGGTTCGCCGGTTGTGGGGCCCTTTAACGACCGCTTTATAGCACACGCCGACGCGACGGCGGCTCGGCGTGCAAAAAGCGGCTCATCATAGAGGGGGCCTGCAACGGCGGCAAGCGCCCGGCGCGGCGGCGCGCGCAAACGGGCGCAAAACCGCCGGGCCGGCTCGCGAATTCAGGCTTCGACGGTCAGGACGTTGCGCAATTTCGGTGCGTGCGGCGCACCGGGTACCGCACTCAGGTCGGACAGCATCCGCTCGACGATTGCCGCATGCGGCAGCACCGTGCCGAAGAAACGTGCGGTATGGGTATCTTCGATCAGGATCGTCGGGAAATTCTCGACGTCGAGATCGTCGAGCTGGTCGGCATGCGTTTCGATGTCGATCCAGGCGAAGCAGGCGTCCGGATGCGCGTCGGCGAGCTGGTCGAAGGCCGTCCGGTAGTCGCGGCACGTGCCGCACCACTCGGCGCACAGGCAGGCGACGAGCAACGTGCCGGGATCGGCGAGGCGCTCGGCGATCCGATCCGCATCGGTGTCGAGGTTCAGCGCGGGCATGGATTTCCTTGGATATCGTCGGCGGCTTGGCCGCCCCTATGCGGGGGAATGTAGCACGCCGTGCGCGGCCGGGGTGGGCGCTGCGTCAAGGCGCGCGAAGCGTCCGCCGGGGACGCTCGCGACGCGACCGGCCAGCTCGAGCGCAAGCAGCGCGCCGTGCAGCACGTCGTCGGCCAGGCCGCTGTGTTCGGCGAGCCATTCGTAGGTGACGGGGCCGTATCCCAGCGCGGCGAGTACGGCCTGTTCGGACGGGCTGCAGGGTAGCGCCGGCGATGCCTCGACTCGCGCCGGCGGGCCGGCTGCAACGAGCGGATCGGCCCGATCGGCCTGTGTGACGCCGGCGGCCCCGGTTCCGCGGAGGCTGGCGGCGCTGGCGAGCTGATTTCCGGTGCACGATGCATCGCCCGCCGCGCGAACCGCCGGTTCGCCCAGCCCGTACTCCTCGAGCACGTCGAGCGGCGCCGCCGTCAGCTTCGCGCCGTCGTGGATCAGTGCGTGGCAGCCCTGCGCGAGCGGCGCGTGGATCGAGCCCGGCATCGCGAACACATCGCGCCCCAGTTCGTTCGCGAGCCGCGCGGTGATCAGCGAGCCGGAGCGCGGGGCGGCCTCGACGACGAGTACGCCGATCGCGAGCGCGGCGATCAGCCGGTTGCGTTGCGGGAAGTGTGCGGCGCGGGCTGGTGTGCCGAGCGGCCACTCCGACACGATCGCGCCGTGAGCGGCAATTTCGTGGGCGAGCGCACGGTGTCGCGCCGGATAGACGAGATCGGCGCCGGTCGCGATCACCGCGACCGTGCCTGACCGGCCGTCGAGCCCGCCGCGATGCGCGGCGCCGTCGATTCCGAGTGCGAGGCCCGACACGATCGGCAGCCCGGCGTCGGACAGCTCGCGGGCGAAGCGCGTCGCGTCGGCGAGACCCTGCGGCGTCGCGTGGCGGCTGCCGACCACGGCGAGACCGCGCGCGTGCAGCAGGTCGAGACGGCCCTTTACATATAGCAGCGGCGGCGGATCGTGCAGGTCGCGCAGCCGCGGCGGGTAGGCCGGATCGTTGAGCGTGACGAGCGCGTTGCCCGGCGCGTCGAGCCAGGCGAGCACGGCGTCGGTGCGCGCGTCGAGGTCGCCGCGCTCGCTCGCATGCACGGCCTGGGCCGCGGCGGGGCTGGTTGCGGCGGCGATCGCGTCGCCGGACGCGCGCAGCAGCGCATCCGGCGAGCCGAACGCGTCGAGCAGTGCCTGCAGCACGGCGGGTGCGAGGCCGGGCGCATGTGCGAGCTGCAGCCACGCGCGCAGCGCGGAGGCGGTCAGCACTTGCGGCGACATGAGGCGCTCCTCGAATGCGGCGGCCAGCGGACCGCGTGGCGCCATGATAAAATTTTCATCATCCGAAATACTCGACAGGGCCGCGCGCGCAGGCGCCCGGCCAATTGCAGGAGGCGTGATGTGCGGCATTGATTCGCCGCGCGTCCGCCTCATCTTCATTGCATCCCGGCGGCACCGCCAGCTGGCCGGATGGCCGATGCGGCATGCCGCCCCACCGAATACCGAACGCCATGGCTTTACTCAATATTCTTCATTACCCCGACAAGCGGCTGCACAAGGTCGCAAAGCCCGTCGACAAGGTCGACGACCGGATCCGCAAGCTCGTCGCCGACATGGCCGAAACCATGTACGCGGCGCCCGGCATCGGCCTGGCGGCTACGCAGGTCGACGTGCACGAGCGCGTGATCGTGATCGACGTCTCCGAGGAGAAGAACGAGCTGCGCGCGTTCATCAACCCCGAGATCGTGTGGTCGAGCGACGAGAAGCAGATCTACGAAGAGGGTTGCCTGTCGGTGCCCGGCATCTACGACGAAGTCGAGCGTCCCGATCATGTGCGCGTGCGTGCGCTCAACGAGCAGGGCGAGACCTTCGAGCTCGACTGCGAGGGCCTGCTGGCCGTGTGCGTCCAGCACGAGATGGATCACCTGATGGGGCGCGTGTTCGTCGAATACCTGTCGCCGCTCAAGCAGACGCGCATCAAGACGAAGATGAAGAAACTCGAACGCGCGATGTGACGCGCGTTCGCCCTGCCCGACCCCGAAAGCTGTCATGACCCATACGTTGCGCGTGATTTTTGCCGGCACGCCGGAATTTGCCGCGGCTGCCCTGGCCGCGATCCACGAGGCCGGTTTTCCGGTGCCGCTCGTGCTGACCCAGCCCGATCGCCCTGCCGGGCGCGGGATGAAGCTGCAGGCAAGCGCGGTGAAGCGCTACGCCGTCGAGCACGGGATGCCCGTCGCGCAGCCGCCGTCGCTGCGGCGCACGGGCAAGTACCCGGCGGAGGCGGCCGACGCGATCGAGCTGCTGCGCTCGACTCCGCATGACGTGATGGTGGTCGCCGCATACGGCCTGCTGCTGCCGCAGGAGGTGCTCGACATTCCGCGTGGCGGCTGCATCAACATTCATGCATCGCTGCTGCCGCGCTGGCGCGGCGCCGCGCCGATCCACCGCGCGATCGAGGCCGGCGACGCCGAGACGGGCGTCACGCTGATGCAGATGGACATCGGCCTCGACACCGGCGCGATGATCGAGGAGGCGCGCATCGCGATCGCGCCGGACGAGACGACCGCGACCCTGCACGACCGGCTCGCTGCCGAAGGTGCGCGACTGATCGTCGACGCGCTCGTGCAGCTCGAGCGCGACGGTGTGCTGCCGGCCACGCCGCAACCGGCCGACGGCGTGACTTACGCGGAAAAGATCGGCAAGCACGAAGCGGCGCTCGACTGGCGCAAGCCGGCCGACGTGCTCGCGCGCCAGGTGCGTGCGTTCGATCCGTTCCCGGGCGGCGTCGCGACGCTCGATGGCGCGGCGATCAAGCTGTGGGCGGCCGAGCCCGTGGCGGCGCGCGGCGACGCGCTGCCCGGCACGATCGTCGAAGCCGCGCCGGAAGGCGTGGTCGTCGCGTGCGGCAGCGGTGCGCTGCGCATCACGCAGTTGCAGAAGCCGGGCGGCAAGCGGCTGCCCGCCCGCGAGTTCCTGGCCGGTTCGCCGCTCGCCGCGGGCCAGCGTTTTGCGCCGACCGACGTTGCCTGAGGCGGCCTGACCGCCATTCGACACGGCCTGCCGGGCATGCGCAATCGGCCGGACGGCCGAGTCGCACGGTGCGGCAGGCGCGCGTAGAATTTCCCTGCGCTCTCCGGTTTCGAGGTTTTCATGTTCGGCATCACCCATTTCGGCTTCTTCGTGCTGGCAGTCTTCCTGCTGAACGTCACGCCCGGCCCCGATACGGCCTATATCGTCGGCCGCAGTGTCGCGCAGGGCCGCGGCGCGGGGCTGATGTCGGCGTTGGGCATTTCGGCCGGCTGCTGCGTGCACGCGCTCGCCTGCGCATTCGGCCTGACCGCGCTGCTCGCGGCATCGGCTGCCGCGTTCACGGTGATCAAGCTGGTGGGTGCCGCCTACCTGATCTACCTCGGCGTGCGGATGATCATCGCGAAGCAGGCGGCCGAGCCGTCGGGCAAGGCGGCCGCGCAAGCCGCGAAGCCGCTGCGCCAGCTGTTCATGCAGGGTTTCTGGACCAACGTGCTGAACCCGAAGGTGGTGCTGTTCTTCGTGTCGTTCTTCCCGCAATTCGTGTCGGCCGACAGCCCGCACAAGGCATTGGCGTTCCTGACCCTCGGCGGCGTGTTCGTCGCGATGAGCACGGTATGGACCAGCTTCGTCGCCTGGGTCGCGGGCAGTGTCACGGCGCGCTTTTCCGGCAAGCCGGGTGTCAGGAAGTGGCTCGACCGCACGGTCGGCAGCGCTTTCGTCGGCCTCGGCCTTCGTCTTGCGGCATCGCAACGCTGAGATTGAATTTTTCCGGCAAGACCTTATCTAACAAATCGCTTACAATTTTCCGCCGTGCCTTGTGACGTGCGGCGGGTCCCCTGACGGATAAGGAGTGGGTATGTTCAATTGGGTCAAAACGGCGATGCTGATGGCCGCGATCACGGCCCTGTTCATCGTGATCGGCGGGATGATCGGCGGCTCGCGCGGCATGACGATCGCGCTGCTGTTCGCGCTCGGCATGAATTTCTTCTCGTACTGGTTCTCCGACAAGATGGTGCTGCGCATGTACAACGCGCAGGAAGTCGACGAGAACACGGCGCCGCAGTTCTACCGGATGGTGCGCGAGCTGGCCACGCGCGCGAACCTGCCGATGCCGCGCGTCTACCTGATCAACGAGGATGCACCGAACGCGTTCGCGACGGGCCGCAACCCCGAGCACGCGGCGGTCGCCGCGACGACGGGCATCCTGCGCGTACTGTCGGAGCGCGAGATGCGCGGCGTGATGGCGCACGAGCTTGCACACGTGAAGCATCGCGACATCCTGATCTCGACGATCACCGCGACGATGGCGGGCGCGATCTCGGCGCTCGCGAACTTCGCGATGTTCTTCGGCGGGCGCGACGAGAACGGGCGGCCGGCCAATCCGATCGCGGGTATCGCGGTCGCGCTGCTCGCGCCGATCGCCGGCGCGCTGATCCAGATGGCGATCTCGCGGGCACGCGAGTTCGAGGCCGACCGCGGCGGCGCGCAGATTTCCGGCGATCCGCAGTCACTCGCGACCGCGCTCGACAAGATCCATCGTTATGCGGCAGGCATTCCGTTCCAGGCGGCGGAAGCGCATCCGGCCACGGCGCAGATGATGATCATGAATCCGTTGCATGGTGGCGGATTGCAGAACCTGTTCTCGACGCACCCGGCCACCGAGGAGCGCATCGCGCGCCTGATGGAGATGGCGCGTACCGGCCGCTTCGATTGAGCCACGGCAACCCCGTGCGGCAGTTGCCGCTCGGGGGCCGCTACGCCACCCCGCACGCTTCGCGCTGCGGGGTTTTCATTTGTGCGTGCCGTAAAGGGGCCAAAGGGGCGGCAACGTCGCACGCTACAATGCCCGGTTTGGGATCGCGGGGCCACGCGAGTGCCGCGATCCCGCCGTTTGCCGTATTGGCTTGCCGCGCTTGTTTGCCGAATTTGCTCCGATGACACGAACCCGTTCTACCGCTCCGTCTTCTTCCGGCCGCCCGGCGCGCCTGTCCGCGCTGCATCTCGCGCCCGATTCGCTCGGCTTCGCGCTCGACGCGGCCGCGCAGGCGGTCGATGCGGTACGACGCGGCACCGCGCTGCCGGCGGCACTCTCGGCGGTTTTCGCGCAGATGGCGTCCGGTACGCAGGCCCTTGCGCGCGGTGCGACGCAGGACGTGGCCTACCGGACGATGCGCCGCCTTGGCAGTGCGGACTGGCTGATCGGCCGGCTCGTCAGCAAGGCGCCGCCCGCGCACGTGCACGCAGTCCTTGCCGGCGCGCTCGCGCTGTTGCTCGATCCGGCGGACGAGGCCGCGTATCCGCCGTTCACGGTGGTCGACCAGGCCGTGACCGTGATCGGCGCCCGCCGCGAGTGCGCGTTCGCGAAGGGGATGGTCAATGCGGTGTTGCGCCGTTTCCTGCGCGAGCGCGACGCGCTCGTCGCGGCGCTGCAGGACGATGTCGTCGCGCGCTGGAATTACCGCGCGTGGTGGGTCGATTCGGTGAAGCGCGCGTGGCCCGACGCATGGCAGGCGATCCTCGCGGCCGGCGAGCGCCAGGGGCCGCTCACGCTGCGCGTGAATGCGCGCCGCGCGAGCGTCGACGCGTATCTCGATACGCTGCGGGCGAGCGGAATCGAAGCGACCGCGATCGGCAAGCATGCCGTGCGGCTCGCGTCGGCGCTGCCGGTCGATCGCATTCCGGGGTTTGCCGACGGCGTCGTGTCGGTGCAGGATGCCGGTGCGCAGCTCGCAGCCGAATGGCTTGGCGCGCGTAGCGGCATGCGCGTGCTCGACGCATGCGCGGCACCCGGCGGCAAGACCGGTCATATCCTCGAACTCGCCGATGCGGAAGTCGTTGCGCTGGAAAGCGACGCCGCGCGCGCGGCGCGGATCGGCGAGAACCTCGTGCGGCTGTCGCTCACGGCGGACGTGCGCGTCGGCGATGCGGGTGCGCCCGACGCGTGGTACGACGGGCGCCCGTTCGATCGTATCCTGGCCGACGTGCCGTGCTCGGCGTCCGGTATCGTGCGTCGTCACCCGGACATCCGCTGGCTGCGCCGCGAGGCCGACATCCCGGCGCTCGTCGCGGAACAGCGTCGCATCCTGTCGGCGTTGTGGCCGCTCGTGAAGCCGGGCGGCGAACTGCTTTACGTGACCTGTTCGGTCTTCCCCGAAGAAGGCGAATTGCAGGCCCGCTGGTTTGAAGCGGCCTGTGAAGATGCGGTACGATTGGACGCCCCCGGCCAACTGCTGCCGGGCGGAGTGCAGGGAGGGGCGGCCGCCGGCCCACTCGACCAGAACACCGATCACGACGGATTTTTCTACGCGCGGTTTCAGAAACGGTGACGATCAAACACCTTTTTCCACTTCGGCTCGCGGCCGTCCTGATGGTCGCGTTGACGCTGTGCCTGGCTGTCGTGCGGCCGGCGCATGCCGAGTCGATCGCCGTGCAGCGCGCGTCGCTCCAGGCCGACGGAAGCGGCTGGAGCCTCGACGCCCGCTTCGATTTCGAACTGAACCCGAGCCTCGAGGATGCCGTCAACAAAGGCATTCCGGTGTATTTCACGACGGATTTCGAGTTGAGCCGCGCGCGCTGGTACTGGCTTGACGAACAGCCGGTATCGGTGTCGCAGACGATCCGCCTGTCGTTCCAGCCGCTCACGCGCGAGTACCGCGTGTCGACGGGCGGCCTGCAGCTCGGTTTCCCGTCGCTGAAGGATGCGCTCGCGGTCGTCAGGCACATCACGTCGTGGCACGTGATCGACCGCAGCCAGGTGCGCTCGGGCGAAACCTACACGGCATCGGTGCGGATGCAGCTCGATACGGCGCTGATGCCGAAGCCGTTCCAGGTCGATGCGGTGAACAACCGCGACTGGACGCTCGGGTCGGACTGGAAGCGCTTCAACTTCACGGTGACCGAACGTGCTAAATAAAGTGCGCCGCGCGGCCAGCGGGAAGAGCCTCCTCGTTCGCGTGATCGTCTCGACCGTCGCGCTCACCGCGCTGCTGCTGCTCGTGCTGCTCGCGGCCGCGAGCGCGAACACCGAATTCTTCGATCGCTACTACTCGTGGCTGTACGCGACGAACATCGTCGTCGCGCTCGTGTTCCTGCTCGTGGTCCTCGGGCTGATCGGGATGATCGTCGTGCGCCTGAGGAAGGGCAAGTTCGGCACGCGGCTGCTCGCGAAGCTCGCGGTGTTCTTCGCGCTCGTCGGCGTGGTGCCGGGCGGGATCATCTACATCGTGTCGTACCAGTTCGTGTCGCGCAGCATCGAGTCGTGGTTCGACGTGAACGTCGAGACGGCGCTGACGGCCGGCCTGAATCTCGGCCGCGGGATGCTCGATGCGTCGCTGTCCGATCTGCAGACGAAGGCGCGGCTGATGTCCGACCAGCTCGCGAGCGCCGACGCGAACACGAACGGCACGACGCTCACGCTGCTGCGGCTGCGCGACCAGTTCGGCGTGCAGGACGCGACGATCGTCGAGCCGAGCCGCGGCGGCTCGGGTGCGGCGCCCGACCTGCACATCGTCGCGCAGGCGTCGGGCAATTTCGCGGCGCTGATTCCGGACGACCTGCCGACGCCGCTGATGCTGAGCCAGGCGCGCGAACACGGCGCGTACGCGGCCATCGAAGGCGAAGTCGACGGCGACCCGCGTGCGCACGGCGCGAAGGGCGCGCTGCGGCTGCGCGTCGTGCGGCCGATTCCCGATGCGACGACATCGCTGCTGCAGCCGGCGGAGCGTTTCCTGCAACTCACGCAGCCGGTGCCGCCAACGCTCGCGCACAACGCGGATGCCGTGCAGCGCGCGTATCGCGAGTACCAGGAAAAGGCGCTCGGCCGCACGGGGCTGCGCAAGATGTACATCGGCACGCTGACGCTCGCGCTGTTCCTCGCGACCTTCATCGCGATGATGCTCGCGCTTGCGCTCGGCCAGCAGCTCGCGCGGCCGCTGTTCCTGCTCGCACAGGGCACGAAGGAGATCACGGAAGGCGACTACACGCCGAAGCGCGAGATCAAGACGCGCGACGAGCTCGGCTTCCTCACGCAGTCGTTCAACGCGATGACGCGCCAGTTGTCCGAGGCGCGGCTCGCGGTCGAGAAGAACCGCATCGCGCTCGAGCATTCGAAGACGTATCTCGAGAGCATCCTCGCGAACCTGACGGCCGGCGTGTTCGTGCTCGACCGCCAGTTCCGGCTGACGACGGCCAATCGCGGCGCCGAGCGGATCTTCCGGCAGCCGTTCAACGCGCTGATCGGCACGACGCTCGACCGGATCGGCGTGGCCGCCGGGTTCGGCGCGATGGTGCGCAAGGCGTTCGCCGATCGCGAGGCGGCGTCTGACGGCGGCAGCGGCGATCGCGGCCACTGGCAGCAGCAGTTCGCGATCGAGATGCCGGGCGAAACCGAACCGCTGACGCTGCTCGTGCGCGGCGCGCGCCTCGTGTCGACGGTCGAGGGGCAGGCCGACGATCCGCAGACGTCCGGCTACGTTGTCGTGTTCGACGACATCTCCGACGTGATCTCCGCGCAGCGTTCGGTCGCGTGGGGCGAGGTCGCGCGGCGGCTCGCGCACGAGATCAAGAATCCGCTGACGCCGATCCAGCTGTCGGCCGAGCGGTTGCAGATGAAGCTGTCCGACAAGCTCTCGCCGTCCGACGCGGATGTGCTCAAGCGCGGCGCGACGATGATCGTCAACCAGGTGGCCGCGATGAAGCGGATGGTCGACGATTTCCGCGAATACGCGCGCACGCCGCCGGCGGTGCTCGCGAACCTGCAGTTGAACGAACTGGCGAGCGAGGTGCTCGGGCTGTACGGGGTGGGCGAAGGCAAGAGCGCGATCGTCGCCGAGCTCGCGCCGTCGCTGCCGGTGATTCGCGGCGACGCGACGCAATTGCGCCAGGTGATTCACAACCTGCTGCAGAATGCGCAGGATTCGGTCGCGGAGTCGGCGCATCCGCGTGTGTTGATCGAAACCAAGACAGTAGAATATGGCGATCCCGACGCCGAGGGCAAAACACGCGTCGCGGTACGTCTTACCGTGTCCGACAACGGGCCCGGTTTTCCGGCGCGCATCCTGACCCGTGCGTTCGAGCCTTATGTGACGACGAAGGCGAAGGGCACGGGGCTGGGGTTGGCCACGGTCAAGAAAATCGTCGATGAGCACGGTGCGCGGATCGATCTGCGCAATCGCATGCACGGCGAGACCGTCGAGGGTGCGCAGGTGTCGATTCTGTTCCTGCAGATGGCGAGCGATGCGCCAGGCGCCGAATCGGGCGTGCAGGACGGGACGGCTCCCGCCAAGACAAAAGCAAGTGAGCAGACAAAGGCAGCGTAAATGGCAACCATCCTGGTGGTAGATGATGAAATGGGCATCCGGGAATTGCTCTCGGAGATCCTCAGCGATGAAGGACATGTCGTCGAGGCAGCGGAGAACGCGCAGGCCGCGCGGGAATACCGGTTGAATCAGGCGCCCGATCTCGTGCTGCTCGATATCTGGATGCCCGATACCGACGGCGTGACGTTGCTCAAGGAGTGGGCGGCGCAAGGGCTGCTGACGATGCCCGTGATCATGATGTCCGGGCACGCGACGATCGATACGGCCGTCGAGGCAACGAAGATCGGCGCGCTCGATTTCCTCGAGAAGCCCATCGCGCTGCAGAAGCTGCTGAAGTCCGTCGAGCACGGCCTCGCACGCGGTGCGGCGCCGGTGTCCGCGAACGCGGCGGCGAAGGCCGGTGCGGGGCAGGCGGCGGGCCCAGCGGCGGTCGCATCCGCGGCCGCGCTGCCGACGCTCGGCGACGACATGGCTTCGGCACTCGGCCTCGCGGGCCAGACGGCCGCGATCCCGTTCGACATCCCGTTGCGTGAAGCGCGCGATGCGTTCGAGCGCGCGTACTTCGAATATCACCTCGCGCGCGAAAACGGCAGCATGACGCGCGTCGCGGAGAAGACGGGCCTCGAGCGCACGCACCTGTATCGCAAGCTCAAGCAGCTCGGTGTCGAGCTCGGCAAGAAACCGTCCGAAGGCGCCGTATAAAATATTTTGCGAAAACACTTGCTCAGGTACGAATAGCTCGATATACTTTCATTCTTCGTTGGCCCGGTAGCTCAGTTGGTAGAGCAGCGGATTGAAAATCCGCGTGTCGATGGTTCGATTCCGTCCCAGGCCACCAGAATTAAAACCCCAAGAATCGGAAGGTTCTTGGGGTTTTTCGTTTGTGGTGGGGTTGGCGTGATGGGGCCCGCGTGCCCGGCAGTATTCGTGAGGGCATGATAAAATCCGTGTCCGCTCAATAACTTAGCGCATCGCTTCATGCGCACGGCAGGCTGCCAGCGTGGCGCCGCCGTGGCGCGCGGCAACGATGCCGCGCGATGGGCGGTATAAGCGCTCCGCCGCGTTCGCGGCCGATTGCGCTGCCTATACTGGTCGAGCCGGCCCAGGCCGGCACGCGTCGGGCCGCCCGGCGGCAGCCGGCCCCGGGGCGCAGCGCGACGCGAGCCTACACATTCACGGAGTATCACGGTGATTCGGACAGACGCTAAAGACGGCGCGCTCGTGTTGTTTTCCGGCGGGCAGGATTCCGCCACGTGCGTGGCATGGGCCCTCGAACGCTACCAGACGGTCGAGACGCTCGGCTTCGATTACGGCCAGCGCCACCGCGTCGAGCTCGAATGTCGCGAAGGTGTGCGCGAAGCACTGAAGCGCGATTTTCCCGCATGGTCGGACCGGCTCTGCGACGATCACATGATCGACCTGTCGGTGCTCGGCGCGATCAGCGATACCGCGATGACGCGCACGATCGAGATCGAGACGGCGGCGAACGGCTTGCCGAACACGTTCGTGCCGGGCCGCAACCTGATGTTCATGACGATCGCCGCGGCGATCGCCTATCGCCGCGGGTTGCGTGTGCTGGTCGGCGGAATGTGCGAGACCGATTTCTCGGGCTACCCGGATTGCCGCGACGACACGATGAAGGCGCTGCAGGTCGCGCTGAACCTCGGGATGGACACGCGCATCGTGCTCGAGACGCCGCTGATGTGGCTCGACAAGGCGCAGACGTGGCAGCTCGCCGAGCAGCTCGGCGGCGAAGCGCTCGTCGAACTGATCCGCGTCGAGACGCACACGTGCTACGTGGGCGAGCGCGCGGAATTGCACGAATGGGGCTTCGGCTGCGGCGAATGCCCCGCCTGCAAGCTGCGCAAGCGCGGCTACGAGGCTTACCTGAAGGGCGAGCGGGTGACCGAAGCGCCGCTGTGACGCGGGTGCGCCGGCAGCGCTGGATGAATAACGGATTCTGATCGACAACGAGCGGCGCGAGCCGGACGAAGCACGATGACTTACGCGGTCAAGGAAATTTTCTACACGTTGCAGGGCGAGGGCGCGAACGCGGGCCGGCCGGCCGTGTTCTGCCGGTTCGCCGGCTGCAACCTGTGGTCGGGCCGCGAAGAGGATCGTGCGGAGGCCGTGTGCCGCTTCTGCGATACCGACTTCGTCGGCACCGACGGCGAGAACGGCGGCAAGTTCAAGGACGCCGGGGCACTCGTCGCGACGATCGCCGGCCTGTGGCCGGAGGGCGAGGCGCACCGCTTCGTCGTCTGCACGGGCGGCGAGCCGATGCTGCAACTCGACCAGCCGCTCGTCGACGCGTTGCACGCGGCCGGCTTCGAGATCGCGATCGAGACCAACGGTTCGCTGCCGGTGCTCGAATCGATCGACTGGATCTGCGTGAGCCCGAAGGCCGACGCGCCGCTCGTCGTCACGAAGGGCAACGAACTGAAGGTCGTGATCCCGCAGGACAACCAGCGGCTGGCCGACTACGCGAAGCTCGACTTCGAGTATTTTCTCGTCCAGCCGATGGACGGCCCGTCGCGCGACCTCAATACGAAGCTCGCGATCGACTGGTGCAAGCGTCATCCGCAGTGGCGGCTGTCGATGCAGACCCACAAATATCTGAACATTCCCTGAGCCACGGCTTTTGACATCGTGCTGATTACCCGAAAACTCGAATTCGACGCGGGCCACCGCATTCCCGATCACCGCAGCCAGTGCCGGAACCTGCATGGTCATCGTTACGTGCTCGAAGTCACGCTGCGCGGCGATCTCGTCGATACCGAGGGGGCGCCCGACCGCGGCATGGTGATGGATTTCGCCGACGTGAAGGCGCTCGCGATGGAGCACCTGGTCGGCAAGTGGGACCACGCGTTCCTGGTCTACGCCCGCGACGAGGTCGTGCGCTCGTTCCTCGAGCAGATGGCCGACCACAAGACGGTCGTGATCGACCGGATCCCGACCGTCGAGAACCTCGCGGCGATCGCGTTCGACATCCTCGCGAACGTGTACGACGCGCACTACGGCGTGAACCTGCGGCTCGAGCGCGTGCGCCTGTACGAAACACCGAACTGCTGGGCCGACGTCGAACGCCAGCCCGGCCGCTGATCCCGCCTTCCCGGCAGCCCCGCCAGCTGGCGCGGGCTGCCTGACGCCGCACCCCGCGGCTTCGTCCCGCTCCCCGTCCGTTCCCACATTCCGCGTAACGCCGCGCTATGATCGTTGCGTGGCGCCGGAAAACGCGGCCGTGCGGCCGGCGCTGTCAGATCGGCCGTCCACGGCCGACCAACGATCCAGGGCCCGGTCCTGGCGCCGCCGTGCTTCGCTGCCCGGCGTGTCGCGCTCCGCTTTGCCCGTTGCTTGTCCCGTTCGATTGCCGTTCCGTCCAGGAGGCCGTATCGATGAGCACGCTCACCAATTCCCTCAAACAACGCCTGCACGACGGCGACGACCCGTTGTACGGCCTGTGGCTGTCGCTCGGCAGCGACTCGGCCGCGGAAGCGCTCGCGCATGCCGGCTACGACTGGCTCTGCATCGACATGGAGCACGCGCCGAACGACAGCCGCGATGTTGCATCGCAGTTGCGCGCGATCGCGGCCGCCCATCTGCCGAGCGAACCCGTCGTGCGCGTGCCGGCGCGCGAGCCGTGGCTCGTGAAGCGGGCGCTCGATGCCGGCGCGCGCACGCTGATGTTTCCATGCATCGAGACGGTCGACGACGCCGCGCACGCGGTGCGGCTGACGCGCTATCCGTCGCCCGAGTCGCCGGACGGGCTGCGCGGTGTCGCGGGCATGGTGCGCGCGGCGGCGTTCGGGATGCGCCGCGATTACGTGCAGACGGCGAACGCGCAGGTCGCGGTGATCGTGCAGATCGAATCGGCGCGCGGCGTCGACGAAGTCGAGCGGATTGCGGCGCTGCCCGGCGTCGACTGCCTGTTCGTCGGCCCGGCCGATCTCGCGGCGAGCCTCGGGCATCTCGGCGACATCCGCCACCCGGACGTCGAAACCGCGATGGCGCGCGTGCTCGCGGCCGGCCGGCAGGCCGGCGTCGCGGTCGGCATCTTCGCGGGCGATACGGCGGCCGCGCGCCAGTATCGCGAGGCCGGCTACCGGATGATCACGCTGTCGGCCGACGTCAGCTGGCTGTTGCGCGCCACGCGGCAGGCGCTGCAGGAGGTACGGTCATGAACGATGGCGACGGCGCGCGCCGTGGGCGCGTGCAGGGTGGGGCCGGGGCGCGCAGGCGGATCGGCGCGATGCTCGGCCGGTGGTGCGTGTGTGGCGTCTATGGCGTGTATGGCGTATGTATGGCAGCCGGCACACCGGGCGCGCCGCAAGCGAAGTCCGATCCATCGCGCGAGACGCAATCGGCGGTCGCCGACTACAACGCCGGCGACTATCGCGCGGCGCTGGTGCAGTTCCACGACGCGGCCGAGCGCGGCGACCGTCTCGCGCAATTCAACTACGCGATGATGCTGCTGACGGGCGAAGGCGTGACGGCGAACGTCGACGAAGGGCTGCGCTGGCTGAAGCGCGCGGCCGACGCGAACATGTCGCATGCGCAGTACGTGTACGGGCGGATGCTCGACGACGGCGAGTTCGTCGCGCGCAATCCGGCCGAAGCGCATCGCTGGTTCCTGCGGGCGGCGAAGCAGGGGCACGTGCAGGCCGCGCTGTCGCTCGCGAACCAGTTCCTCGACGGGCGCGGCACGCCGCGCGACAACCGGCAGGCGTTCACGTGGTACAAGCAGGCCGCCGACGCGGGCGAGCCGACCGCGCAGTACGTGACCGCGTCGTTCTACGAGCGTGGGGGCGACGGTGTCGCGCAGAACCTGAACATCGCGCGGGCCTATTACGCGGCGGCGGCCGCGCAGGGCGACGAGACGGCCGGGCTGAAATTCAAGGAGCTGAGTGCGCGGCTGAAAGTGCAGGGGCCGGCGTCGGGTGCCGGCGCGGAGCCGGGCGGCCCGCGCGCGCCGGCGCCGTGAACGGAGGTCGCGCCGCACCGCGCTGCGCGGCCGCGTTCGGCATGGACGGTCGAAAAAAACGGCGCCGGGGCGCCGTTTTTCTTTCCGCGATGCGTGCATGCCGCGCGGTCAGCTCTTCATCAACCGCCGCTGCCGCCCGACGCTCATGATCATCCCGATCGCGATGCCGAGCGTCGTGAGCGCCGTGCCGCCATAACTCATGAACGGCAGCGGCACGCCGACGACCGGCAGCACGCCGCTCACCATCCCGATGTTGACGAACGCATAGACGAAGAACGCGAGCGTGAGCGAGCCCGCGAGCAGGCGGCCGAACAGCGTCGCGCCCTGCGCGGCGATATAGAGCCCGCGTGCGATCAGCGCCATGTAAAGCGTCAGCAGCACGAGCCCGCCGACGAGCCCCCATTCCTCGGAGAACACCGCGAAGATGAAGTCGGTGTGCTTCTCCGGAATGAACTCGAGGTGCGCCTGCGTGCCTTTCAGGTAGCCCTTGCCGAGCACGCCGCCCGAGCCGATCGCGATCACGGCCTGGATCGTGTGGAAGCCCTTGCCGAGCGGGTCGGAAGTCGGGTCGAGCAGCGTGCACACGCGGTGCTTCTGGTAGTCGTGCATCAGCGGCCACTGCACTTCGGGCTGGCAGATGCGCTCCTCGAACACGGCGATCGAGCCGACCGCGATCACGCCCGCGACGAGCACCGGCACGATCAGCTTGAACGACAGGCCGGCGAGGTAGATCACGAAGAAGCCGGCCGCGAACACGAGCAGGCCCGTGCCGAGGTCGGGCTGCTTGGCGATCAGCCCGACCGGCACCATCAGGATCCCGAACGCGGCGATGAAGTCGTACCAGCGCAGCCCGCCTTCGCGGCGCTGGTAGTACCACGCGAGCATCAGCGGGGTCGCGATCTTGAGGATCTCCGACGGCTGGATCACGACGCCGACGTTCAGCCAGCGCTTCGCGCCTTTCTTGGTCATCCCGAACAGCGCGACCGCGACCAGTAGCGCGACCCCGAACGTGTAGAGCGGGACCGCGAAGCGCATCAGCGTCGTGGGCGGGATGTTGGCGATCACCCACATCAGCACGAACGTCAGCAGGATGTTGCGCAACTGGTCCTCGACGCGGCCCGGCATGTCGATCGCCGCGCTGTACAGCGTGACGATGCCGACGCACAGCAGCAGGAACACGATGAGGGCGAGCGGGCGGTCGAAACCCGCGAACATCTGCTTGATCTTGTCGAGCCAGGCGCGCTTGTCGAATTGCATGCCTTTCTCCGTTAATGAGCGGTGCCGGCGTCCGCCGCCTTCGCGGGGGCCGTCGCACGGTGGTTGTCGTCGCGCGGCGTGGCGACGAGCGGCTGCGCGTCACTGGCGGGCCGGCGCGGCCGGTGCGGGCGCCGGATCGGCGGCAGGCTCGCGGCCCGCGGCGCATCGGCACCGGCGCTCGCCGGCGAGGCGGCGCTTGCACCGGCGGCCGACGCTTCGGAGGCCGCGGCGGCCGATGCCGCTTCCGCCGCACTGGCCGCGCTCGGCACGACCGGCTGCGGCAGCGCCGTGAAGCCGGCCGCGACGGCGGCGGGCCGGTTCGCGTCGCCGATCACCGGCGCGTTGACGGGTTCGGTCGCCGACGCCGCGGCAGCCACGGCCGCGGCCTCGTTCTGCGGGTTCTGGCGGTCGACGAGATAGAAGTCGAGCACGCGGCGCGCGATCGGGCCCGCGGCCTGCGCCCCCCAGCCGCCGTTCTCGACGACCAGCGCGACGGCGATCTGCGGATGGTCGACCGGTGCGTACGCGATGAACAGCGCGTGGTCGCGCAGGTGCTCGGCGAGCAGGTGGCCCTTGTAGTTGGAGCCTTGCAGCGAGAACACCTGCGCGGTGCCGGTCTTGCCGGCGGCGAGGTACGGCGCGCCGCGGAACACCTTGTACGCGGTGCCGGACGGGTTCTCGATCACGTTCTCCATCCCGCGCTTCACGACGTCGATGTCGGCCTGCTTGAGCGGGATCACTTCGCTTTCCTTCGGCACGGTCAGGCGGCGCCCGCGCGTGATCGGATCCTCGATTTCCTTCACCAGGTGAGGCTTCATCACGACGCCGTTGTTCGCGAGCGTCGCGGTCGCGTGCGCGAGCTGCAGGATCGTGAACGAGTTGTAGCCCTGGCCGATCCCGAGGCTGATCGTCTCGCCGTCGAACCACTTCTGCTGCGCGGCCTTCTTGAACGCCTTCTTCTTCCAGTCGGTCGACGGCAGGATCCCGCGCGCCTCGCCCTGGATGTCGATCCCGGTGATCTGGCCGAAGCCGAACGGCTTCATGAAGTTCGCGATCGCGTTCACGCCGAGGTCGCGTGCGAGCATGTAGAAGTAGGTGTCGTTCGACACCATGATCGCCTTGTTCATGTCGACCCAGCCCTGGCCCGAGCGCACGTCGTTGCGGAACGTGTGGCCGCCGAACGTGAAGTAGCCGGGATCCTGGAAGCCCCAGCCCGGCGTGCGCTTGCCGAGCGTCAGGCCGGCGAGCGCCATGAACGGCTTGTACGTCGAGCCGGGCGGGTAGGTGCCGTGCAGCGGGCGGTTCAGCAGCGGCTTGTCGGTCGAGTTGTTCAGCTCGTCCCAGGTCTGCTGGTCGATGCCGTCGACGAACGAGTTCGGGTCGAAACTCGGCGACGACACGAACGCGAGCACGTCGCCCGTCTTCGGCTCGATCGCGACCAGCGCGCCGCGCTTGCCGGCGAACGCCTGCTCGGCGACCTGCTGCAGCCCGATGTCGAGCGACAGCACGAGGTTGTTGCCGGGCGTCGCCTGCGTGCGCGACAGCGTGCGCACCGGCCGGCCGCCGGCCGTCACCTCGACTTCCTCGAAGCCCGTCAGCCCGTGCAGCTCGGTTTCGTAGCTCTGCTCGACGCCGATCTTGCCGATGTAGTCGGTGCCCTTGTAGTTGTTCGCGTCGCGGCGCGGATCGTAGTTTTCCTGGTCGCTGTCGTTGTCGTCGCTCATCGCGTCGATACGATCCTGGTCGCGCTTCGAGATCCGGCCGATGTAGCCGATCACGTGCGCGGCCGTCGTGCCGAGCGGATATTGGCGGAACAGCCGCGCGCGCACGTCGACGCCGGGGAAGCGGAAGCGCTGCGCGGTGAAGCGCGCGACTTCCTCGTCGGTGAGCCGGGTGCGGATCGGCAGGCTCTCGAAGTTCTTCGAGTCTTCCTGCAGCTTCTTGAAGCGGCGGCGGTCGCGCGCGTCGATCGGGATGATCTCGGACAGCTTGTCGATCGTGTTCTCGAGCGTGTCGTCGAGCTTCGACGGCGTGATCTCGAGCGTATAGGCCGAATAGTTCTTCGCGAGGATCACGCCGTTGCGGTCTGTGATGATCCCGCGGTTCGGCACGATCGGCGCGACCGAGATGCGGTTTTCCTCGGCCTGCAGTGCGTATTTGCCGTGCTGCATCAACTGCAGGTAGAAAAAGCGGCTCGCGAGCAGCCCGAAGCAGACGAACACGAACACGCCCGCCGCCGCGACGCGCAGGCGGAACTTCGAGAGCTGCTGTTGGGTGTCGTTGAATTCGGTCATGCGGTTACGATCGATCTGACCCGCAGCACGGTGTGCGGCTGCGGGCGAGGGGCCGCCCCGGAGCGCGGCGGGCGTGGAGGCGGCGGGTAGTCAAGGCAGGCCCCGGGTTCAGATGGGGCGCGTATCGTCCGGATCGACCGGGCGGCGTTGCGGCATCAGCAGCAGGTGGCTCGCGATCGGCCACAGCGCCGCCTCGACGAAGCCGTCGACCAGGTAGCGCCAGCCCGGGAACGCGGCGCCCATCACGAGGCGGATCACGAACGGGACGAGCTGCGCGACGACCAGCAGCGGCGTGACGTACAGCACCTGCACGCCGATCGGCATCCACAGCACGCGACGGTGGATCGTGATCGCGCCGTACGACAGCAGCGTATAGGCGAGCGCATGCTCGCCGAGCAGCCCCGCGTCATGCACGTCCATCAGGATGCCGAGCGAGAACGCGACGCCCATCCCGACCTTGCGCGGCTGGTGGATGTTCCAGAACAGCAGCACGAGCGCGACGAAGTCGGGCACGCCGGGCAGGCGGCCCCACGGCATCAGGTTCAGCAGGAACGCGGCGGCGAGGCTGAAGACGATGAAGTACGGATTGACCGGCTGCAGGATGTATTGCGGGCGATTCATCGCTGGGCTCCTGGTTGCCCGGCCGCGGGCTTCGCGGGCGCGGCGGCGGGCTTGGCCGCAGGCGCCGGCGCGGCAGGTGCCGGCCTGGCGCCGGGCTGGGCCGCGGCGGCCGGCTTCGCGCCGGCGTCGCCCTTGTCGCCCTTCTCGCCCTTCTCGCCTTTCGCGGCGGCTTTCGCGCCTTTCTTGCCCTTCGCGTTCTTGTCGGCGGCCGGATCGGGCTCGGCCGGGCGCGGCGGGATGTCGTTCTGGTAATGCAGCACGAGCATCTGGCGCGCGCCGCGCACGGCGGCGATCGGCGCGCAGGTCACGCGCGCGAATGCGGTATCGGCGAGCTTGTCGACGCGTACGACCTTCGCGACCGGCAGGCCGGGCGGATAGACGCCGTCGAGGCCGCTCGTGACGAGCTCGTCGCCGACGACGAGATCCGCGCTCGTCGGCACGAAGCGCAGGTCGAGCGAATCGCCCTTCGGCGTGCCGTAGATCACGCTGCGCAGGCCGGTGCGCAGCACCTGCACGGGAATCGCGAGATCGCGGTCGGTGACCAGCGTGACTTCGGACTGCAGCGGGAACACGCGCGTGACCTGGCCGACCACGCCGTTCTCGCTGACGACGGGCGCACCGTTCTGGATGCCCTGCTGCGAACCCTGGCCGATCACGATCTTCTGCGTGAACGGATCGCTCGTGTCGTACTGGATCTCGGCCGGCGTCGATTGCGTCGCGATGTGCTGGCGCAGCTCGAGCACGGCGCGCAGGTGCGCGTTCTCCTGCGCGAGCACGGCGGCCTGGTTGGCCTGCGTGGACAGCTGCAGGTTGCGCTTGCGGAGATCGTCGTTGTCGTGGCGCAGCGACGCGCCGGTGACGGCGATGTCGGCCGCGCCCATGAACAGGTCGCGCGGCACGAGCGCGGCGCGCTGCAGCGGATAGAGCACGGTGCCGAGCACGCCGCGGACGATTTCGAGCGTGTTGAAGCGCGCGTCCGACACCAGCAGTGCGATCGCGACGGCGACGAAGAAGATGAGCCGCGCGAGCGCGGGCGGGCCTTGCTTGAAGAGGGGCGGCGGACTGTATTCCATGGTCGGCGCCGGGCGCGAACGATCGGTTAAATGAAGCTCAGACGCGCAAACGGCGCGGCGGTTCGTTCTGAATGAGCGAGCCGGCCACGCCGCGGGTGCGTCATGTCAGGAAGACTGCCTAGACGATCACTCGTACGAGAAGATGCTGCCCAGCTTGTCCATGCGTTCGAGCGCCATGCCCGAACCGCGCACGACGCAGGTGAGCGGATCTTCCGCGACGAGCACCGGCAGGCCGGTTTCTTCCGCGAGCAGGCGATCGAGGTCGCGCAGCAGCGCGCCGCCGCCCGTCAGCATCATCCCGCGTTCGGCGATGTCGGCGCCGAGTTCCGGCGGCGTCTGTTCGAGCGCGATCTTCACCGACGACACGATCTGGTTCAGCGGATCGGTCAGCGCTTCGAGGATTTCGTTGCTGGAGATCGTGAAGCTGCGCGGAATGCCTTCCGACAGGTTGCGGCCCTTCACTTCCATTTCCTTGACTTCGGAACCCGGGAACGCGGAGCCGATTTCCTTCTTGATCGCCTCGGCGGTCTGCTCGCCGATCAGCATCCCGTAGTTGCGGCGGATGTAGTTGACGATCGCCTCGTCGAACTTGTCGCCGCCGACGCGCACCGAGCCCTTATAGACGATGCCGCCGAGCGAGATCACGCCGACTTCCGTCGTGCCGCCGCCGATGTCGACGACCATCGAGCCGGTGGCTTCCGACACCGGCAGGCCCGCGCCGATCGCGGCCGCCATCGGCTCCTCGATCAGGTAGACCTGCGATGCGCCGGCGCCGTGCGCGGCTTCCTTGATCGCGCGGCGCTCGACCTGGGTCGAGCCGCACGGTACGCAGATGATGATGCGCGGCGACGGCGAGAACATGCGCGACTCGTGGGCCGTCTTGATGAACTGCTTGATCATCTGCTCGGTGACGGTGAAGTCGGCGATCACGCCGTCCTTCATCGGGCGGATCGCCTCGATGTTGCCCGGTACCTTGCCGAGCATCTGCTTGGCTTCCTTGCCGACTGCCTGGATCGTCTTCTTGCCGTTGGGGCCGCCTTCCTGGCGGATCGACACGACGGACGGCTCATCGAGCACGATGCCCTTGCCGCGCATGTAGATCAGGGTGTTTGCGGTGCCGAGGTCGATCGCGAGATCGTTGGAGAAGTAGCTGCGCAAAAAACCGAACATTCAGAATCCTGTTTCGCTCTGGGCCGGCCCTGCATAGCGAGCGCTGAGGGCGGCAGCGGAAAAAATAACAGCCTCGGGAAGCGTGGCGGAAGCGGCCGCCGCGGCGCACGAAGCTGCGAGTGATGTCTACCGGGGATCGCACGAAGCACGCACGGCTTGCCGAAGCGGGGCGAAACGGTGCGGGAAAAGGCTGCCGGGTTTGGGTCGAACGCGTAATGATACCTTATAATTTCACGGTATTTGAATCGAAACGGGCGGTATTTTTGCCGCTTCGGCCCCGATTTTTGAGGGTGGGATCGCACCCTCCAACCCCCCGCCGCAGTGCTGCTTTCGATGCATTGCGCAGTCTTGTTTTTCCGGTGATCGCATGGCCCTGACCCTGACCGATGTGAAACGCATCGCGCACCTGGCGCGACTCGAAATGGCCGACGCCGACGCCGAGCACATGCTCGGCCAGCTCAATGATCTCTTCGGCCTCGTCGAGCAGATGCAGGCGGTCGACACCGCCGGCATCGCGCCGCTCGCCCACCCGATCGAACAGATCCAGGAAGTCGCGCAGCGCCTGCGCGACGACGTCGTGACGGAAGTCGTCAATCGCGACGACAACCAGCGTCCGGCGCCGGCCGTCCAGGACGGCCTCTATCTCGTGCCGAAGGTGATCGAGTAAGCATTCGACGACAAGCGCGCCGGCCAGCGCCGCGCGCCACCCAGAATTCCCAGGAAAACCACTCAATGCACGCAAAAAGCCTGACCGAACTGCGCGCCGCGCTCGCCGCCAAGGAATGCTCGGCCGTCGAGCTCGCGCAGCTCTACCTGAAACGGATCGACGCCGCGCGCGACCTGAACGCGTTCGTCCACGTCGATGCCGACCTGACCCTTGCGCAGGCGAAAGCTGCCGACGCGGAACTCGCGCGCGGCGCGGGCGGCGCGCTCACCGGCCTGCCGATCGCGCACAAGGATGTGTTCGTCACGCGCGGCTGGCACTCGACCGCCGGCTCGAAGATGCTCGCGAACTACGCGAGCCCGTTCGACGCGACCGTCGTCGCCCGCCTGCAGGCGGCCGGCATGGTCACGCTCGGCAAGACCAACATGGACGAGTTCGCGATGGGCTCGTCCAACGAGAACTCGGCGTTCGGCGCGGTGAAGAACCCGTGGGACACGAACGCGGTGCCGGGCGGCAGCTCGGGCGGCAGCTCGGCCGCCGTCGCCGCGCGCCTCGCGCCGGCGGCAACCGGCACCGACACCGGCGGCTCGATCCGCCAGCCCGCGTCGTTCGCGGGCGTGACGGGCATCAAGCCGACCTACGGCCGCGTGTCGCGCTACGGGATGATCGCGTTCGCGTCGTCGCTCGACCAGGGCGGCCCGATGGCGCAGAGCGCGTCCGACTGCGCGCTGCTGCTGAATGCGATGGCCGGCTTCGACGAGCGCGACTCGACGAGCCTCGACCGCGACGACGAAGACTTCACGCGCCACCTCGGCCAGCCGTGGGCGGCCGGCAACGATGCGGGCAAGCCGCTCGCGGGCCTGCGCATCGGCCTGCCGAACGAGTATTTCGGCGACGGCCTGGCCGACGACGTACGCGCGACGATCGACGCGGCACTGAAGCAGTATGAAGCGCTCGGCGCGACGCTCGTGCCCGTGTCGCTGCCGAAGACGGAGCTGTCGATCCCCGTGTATTACGTGATCGCGCCGGCCGAGGCGTCGTCGAACCTGTCGCGGTTCGACGGTGTGCGTTTCGGCCACCGCGCCGCGCAATACGGCGACCTGCTCGACATGTACAAGAAGTCGCGCGCGGAAGGCTTCGGCGCCGAGGTGAAGCGCCGGATCCTGGTCGGCACGTACGTGCTGTCGCACGGCTACTACGACGCGTACTACCTGCAGGCGCAGAAGATCCGCCGCATCATCGCGAACGATTTCCAGGAAGCGTTCAGGACCTGCGACGTGATCATGGGCCCGGCCTCGCCGACGGTCGCATGGGATCTCGGTTCGAAGGGCGACGATCCGGTGCAGATGTATCTCGCGGATATCTACACGCTGTCGGTGAGCCTCGCGGGCCTGCCCGGCATGAGCGTGCCGTGCGGCTTCGGCGCCGGCGCGAACGCGAAGCGCCCGGTCGGCCTGCAGATCATCGGCAACTATTTCAACGAAGCCCGGATGCTGCAGGTCGCCGACGCGTTCCAGCGCGCGACCGACTGGCACAAGCAAGTTCCGGCAGGGGTGTAAGCACATGGCTACTCAGTGGGAAGTCGTTATCGGTCTCGAGACGCACGCGCAACTGTCGACCGTCTCGAAGATTTTCTCGGGCGCGTCGACGCAGTTCGGCGCCGAGCCGAACACGCAGGCGTGCCCGGTCGACCTGGCGCTGCCGGGCGTGCTGCCGGTGTTGAACCGCGGTGCGGTCGAGCGGGCAATCCGCTTCGGCCTCGCGATCGGCTCGACCATCGCGCCGCGCAGCATCTTCGCGCGCAAGAATTATTTCTACCCCGATCTGCCGAAGGGCTATCAGATCAGCCAGTACGAGATTCCGGTCGTGCAGGGCGGCCAGATCACGATCCAGGTGCCCGCCAACGAAAAGGCCGGCAAGGAAGCGTACGAGAAGACGGTCAACCTGACCCGCGCGCACCTCGAGGAAGACGCGGGCAAGTCGCTGCATGAAGACTTCGCCGGGATGACCGGGATCGACCTGAACCGCGCAGGCACGCCGCTGCTCGAGATCGTCACCGAGCCGGAAATGCGCAGCGCGGCCGAGGCCGTGGCCTATGCGAAGGCGCTGCACGGGCTCGTCGTGTGGCTCGGCATCTGCGACGGCAACATGCAGGAAGGCTCGTTCCGCTGCGACGCGAACGTGTCGGTGCGCCCGGTCGGCCAGGAGAAGTTCGGCACGCGCGCGGAAATCAAGAACCTGAACTCGTTCCGGTTCCTCGAGGAAGCGATCAACTACGAAGTGCGTCGCCAGATCGAACTGATCGAGGACGGCGGCGAAGTCGTGCAGGAAACGCGCCTCTACGATCCGGACAAGCGCGAGACGCGCTCGATGCGCAGCAAGGAAGACGCGCACGACTACCGTTACTTCCCCGACCCCGACCTGATGCCGCTCGTGATCGGCCAGGACTGGATCGAGCGCGTGCAGTCCGGGATGCCCGAGCTGCCGGCCGCGATGCAGCAGCGTTTCGCCGAGCAGTACGGTGTGTCCGCGTACGACGCCGGCGTGCTGACGTCGAGCAAGGCGATGGCCGCGTATTTCGAGTCGGTGGTCGCGAAGGCCGGCGCCGCGAACGCGAAGATCGCCGCGAACTGGCTGATGGGCGACGTATCGTCGCAACTGAACCGCGACGGCATCGAGATCGACGCGATCCCCGTGTCGGCCGCGCAGCTCGCGCTGCTGCTGCAGCGCATCGCCGACGGCACGATCTCGAACAAGATCGCGAAGGAGATCTTCGCGACGATCTGGGACGAGAAGCCGGACGACGAAGGCGCGGCCGACCGCATCATCGACGCGAAGGGCCTGAAGCAGATCTCCGACACCGGCGCGCTGGAAGCGATCATCGATGAAGTGCTCGCGGCGAACGCGAAGTCGGTCGAGGAATTCCGCGCGGGCAAGGAAAAGGCGTTCAACGCGCTGATCGGCCAGGCGATGAAGGCGACCAAGGGCAAGGCCAACCCGCAGCAGGTCAACGAACTGCTGAAGAAGAAGCTCGGCTGAGCATGACCGCGCGCCTGAACCGCGCTTGACGACGGGCCGCCTCGAACCAGTTCGGGGCGGCCCGTTGCGTTTGGCGGATGCGTTATCGTATGCGTCACACCGTCCAACGGAGGAACGAATGGCGAAACAACCCGCGCTCGACGATTTCCGCGTGCCTTATTTCACGCGCGAGAAGGAAGCCGCCGCATTCAAGCTCGATGCGTTCGACCCGGCCGCGAAGCCGTTTTCGTCCGGCTCGAAGGACGACGACCGCGAACGGCTGTCGGCCGTGTCGACCGAACTCGACGTGCAGCAGGAGCGCCTGCACACGCAGCAGAAGAAGCGCGTGCTGCTCGTGCTGCAGGGGATGGACACCAGCGGCAAGGACGGCACCGTGCGCGCGGTGTTCCGCGAGGTCGATCCGCTCGGCCTGCGCGTCGTGCCGTTCAAGGCGCCGACGCCGATCGAGGCCGCGCACGACTTCCTGTGGCGCGTGCATGCGCAGGTGCCGGCCGCGGGCGAGCTCGCGATCTTCAACCGCAGCCACTACGAAGACGTGCTCGTGCCGCGCGTGCTCGACCTGATCGACGCGAAGGAATGCGAGCGCCGCTACCGGCAGATCCGCGATTTCGAGACGATGCTGGTCGAGAACGGCACGACGATCATCAAGTGCTTCCTGCACATCTCGAAGGACGAGCAGCGCGCGCGGCTGCAGGCGCGCATCGACGATCCGACCAAGCACTGGAAGTTCGACATCTCGGATCTCGACGCGCGCAAGCACTGGGACGCGTACCAGTCCGCGTACCGCGACGCGCTTGCCGCGACGTCCGCCGAGCATGCGCCGTGGTACGTGATCCCGGCCAACTCGAAGACGCACCGCAACGTGATGATCGCCGAGCTGCTGCTGCGCACGATGACCGACATGAAGCTGGAATTCCCGCCGCCGAAGCCCGAGCTCGAAGGCGTGAAGATCCGTTAAGCTGCCACCCTGTAAAACATCGAACTGAACGGAATCCGACATGATGCGAGTGATTACCGCCAACCTGAACGGCATCCGCTCCGCCGCGAAGAAGGGCTTCTTCGAGTGGCTCGGCGAACAGAACGCCGATTGCGTGTGCGTGCAGGAAATCAAGGTCTCGGCCGACGACCTGCCGGCCGAATTCGTCGAGCCGCACGGCTTCAAGAGCTATTTTCACCACGCCGAGAAGAAGGGCTACAGCGGCGCGGGCGTGTACAGCCGCCGCGAGCCCGACGACGTGATCATCGGCTTCGGCAGCAGCGAATTCGATGCCGAGGGTCGTTATGTCGAGGCGCGCTACGGCAAGCTGTCGGTCGTGTCGGTGTACGTGCCGTCCGGCTCGAGCGGCGAGGAGCGCCAGCAGGCGAAGTACCGCTTCATGGACGAGTTCATGCCGCACCTTGCCCAGCTCAAGAAGAAGCGCGAGGTGATTCTGTGCGGCGACGTGAACATCGTCCACAAGGAAATCGACATCAAGAACTGGAAGAGCAACCAGAAGAACTCGGGCTGCCTGCCGGAAGAGCGCGAGTGGCTCACGAAGCTGTTCGACGATGTCGGCTACGTCGACGTGTTCCGCACGCTCGACCCGCGCGCCGAGCAGTACACGTGGTGGAGCAACCGCGGCCAGGCGTATGCGAAGAACGTCGGGTGGCGGATCGATTACCAGATCGCGACGCCGGGCGTCGCCGGCACCGCGAAAAGCACGTCGATCTTCAAGGACATCAAGTTCAGCGACCACGCGCCGCTGACGGTGGACTACGACTACAAGAAGTGATTGCCGGCGCTGCGCCGCGCGCGTAGCGCCCGAACCCGCCGGTCGCCGGATGCAGAACGGGCCGCATGTCGAACATGCGGCCCGTTTCATTTGGGGCGGCGATCGTGCGGGCTGCCCGGCGGCGGCATTTACTGCTTAATCGATGCCATGTCGATCACGAACCGGTACTTCACGTCGCTCTTCAGCATCCGCTCGTAAGCGGCGTTGATCTGCTGCATCGGAATCGTCTCGATATCCGACGTGATCCCGTGCTCCGCGCAGAAGTCGAGCATTTCCTGCGTTTCCGCGATCCCGCCGATCAGCGAGCCCGCGAGGCGGCGGCGCTTGAAGATCAGGTTGAACACCTGCGGCGACGGATGGTCATGCTCCGGCGCGCCGACGAGCGTCATCGTGCCGTCGCGCTTCAGCAGGTGCAGGAACGGGTTCAGGTCGTGCTGCGCGGCGACCGTGTTCAGGATGAAGTCGAAGCTGTTCAGGTGCGCGTTCATCTGCGCTTCGTCCTTCGAGATCACGACTTCATGCGCGCCGACGCGCTTGCCGTCCTCGATCTTCGACGGCGACGTCGTGAACAGCACGACGTGCGCGCCCATCGCGCGCGCCAGCTTCACGCCCATGTGGCCGAGGCCGCCGAGCCCGACGATGCCGACCTTCTTGCCGGGGCCGACGTTCCACTGCCGCAGCGGCGAGTACGTCGTGATCCCCGCGCACAGCAGCGGCGCGGCGCCGGCCGGGTCGAGCGTCTCGGGCACGCGCAGCACGAACGCCTCGTCGACGACGAGCTGCGTCGAGTAGCCGCCGTACGTGACGTCGCCCGTCACGCGATCCTGGCCGTTGTAGGTACCGACGAAGCCGTTCTCGCAATACTGCTCGAGCCCTTCGGCGCAGCTCGGGCAGGTGCGGCACGAATCGACGAGACAGCCGACGCCGACCAGCTCGCCGACCTTGAAGCGCGATACCTGCGGGCCGGTCGCGGTCACGCGGCCGACGATTTCATGGCCCGGCACGACCGGGTAGATCGTGTTGCGCCATTCGTTGCGCGCCTGGTGCAGGTCCGAGTGGCAGACGCCGCAGTAGAGGACGTCGATCTGGACGTCGAGGTCGCGCAGCGCGCGACGCTGGAATTCGAACGGGGCGAGCGGCGACTGCGAATCGGTTGCCGCGTAAGCGTAGGTGGTGCTCATGCAGGGGGCTCCTTGGCCGGGAAAACATCCGGCGAAACGAACTGCCGTCGCACCCTGTGGCGATGCGGCGAGGCAGGACGTCATCGTAAGGAGCACGGCGCCGCGACGAAATACACGAAGGTCTGGAAGATTTGCCTATTCCTCTCGAACTGCGTGCAAACGGCCGCCAAAACGCATTCAAGATGCTACATTGCGAGCCAGATTCTCTTGCCGGACAGGATGACGCAGATGAGCTTCGAGCCCCTTTTCGCCGACACGGGCGACCGCGTGCAGCGCCGCATGATCGAGCTGCACACGCGCCTCGCGCCGAACGAGGGCGACACGCTGGCGGCGCTCGACGGCGTGCGTTTGATTCGCGTGAGCCGTCCCGCGCCGCGCATGCCCGTGCTGTACGAACCGAACATCATCGTCGTGTGCCAGGGGCGCAAGCTCGGTTATCTCGGCGATCGCTCGTTCGTCTACGACGCGCAGCAGTATCTCGTGCTGTCGGTGCCGCTGCCGTTCGAATGCGAGACTTTCGCGAGCATGGACGAGCCGTTTCTCGCGATCTCGATCCGCGTCGATCTCGCGGTGATCGCCGAGCTCGCGCTCCTGCTCGACGAGACGCTCGGCGCGGCCGCGAGCGAGCCGCTCGGCGTCTATTCGACGCCGCTCGACGCGCCGCTGGCCGATGCGGTCGTGCGGCTGCTCGAAGTGCTGGCTTCGCCGCACGACACGCGCGTGCTGGGGCCCGCGATCATGCGCGAGATCGCGTATCGCGTGCTGACGGGCGCGCAGGGCGACGCGATCCGCGCGGCGCTCGTGCAGCAGCATCACTTCGGTCGCATCGCGAGGGCGTTGCGGCGCATCCATGCGGAGCTGAAGGCCGACCTCGATGTCGAGACCCTGGCGCGCGAGGCCGGGATGAGCCTCGCGGTGTTCCACGCGCACTTCAAGCACGTGACGGCGACGTCGCCGATGCAGTACGTGAAGGCCGCGCGCCTGCATCAGGCGCGGCTGATGATGGTGCAGGACGGCGTCGGCGCCGGTACGGCGGCCGCGCGTGTCGGTTATGCGAGCGCGTCGCAGTTCAGCCGCGAGTTCAAGCGGCTGTTCGGCCGCAGCCCCGGTGACGAAGTGCGCTGGATGCGTGAAATCGGGATTCGCCCGGCCGTGGCCGATACGGACGCGTAACGGCCGGCGTCATCCGGTGGCGCCGCGCCGCACGACCTTGCGCCGCTGCGCGCTGATGCCCGCGTAGTCGGGCAGTGAGTCGACCCGCTTGCCGATCGCCTTCGCGTACAGCGGCATCAGGTCCGGCAGCCGGTTCAGCAGATCCTGGCGCCGCGCGGTGCTGTACGGGTGCGTGTAGATGAATCCCGTGGCCTTGTTCGCGCGCGTCGCGGCCGCGAGCTTGTCCCACAGCGTGATCGCCGCGCGCGGATCGAAGCCCGCGCGGGCGGCGATGTCGCCGCCGATCACGTCGGCTTCGGTCTCGTCGGTCGGGTCGTAGTGGAGCGACTGCAGGCGCTCGCCGAGGTTCAGCGCCTGCGGCAGCGGATCGCCGACGCCGAACAGCGGCGGCAGCGCGGCGGCGCGCAGCGAAGTTTGCGATGCCGCGCTGAAATTGCTGCGCGCATGCTCGCGCAGCGCGTGCGCGATGCCGTGCGCGGCCAGCACGCCGAGTTCGTCGTCGTTCAGCCGGATGCGCTCGAGCAGGCCGCCGTACACGAGCACCTTGCCGCCCGGCAGGCAGGTCAGGCGGATGTCGCGCGAGCGGATCACGTTCACGTCCCACGCCCAGTTCTTCACGCGATCGTTCCACTTCACCGAATACGGCGCGAGTTTCGTGACGATCGCGCGCAGGCGTTTCACGCGCGGCTGGTTTGCCGGCAGCAGGCGGTTGCTGTCGGCGGCCGCCTGCACGATCTGCGCGTATTCGCTCGCGGTGAGCTGCTCGAGCAGCGGCGACGGGATCAGTGTGCGGAATGCGATCGCATTGCCGTAGCGGACCTGCTGCGGTGTCGGCGTATAAGCCTTCGTCGACGCGGCGCCGCCGGTCGGCTGTGCGGGTTCGGCGGTGGCCGGCTGGGCGGGGGCGGCGGAAGTCGACGTTGCCGGCGGTGAAGCCGGTGCGGCGGCCGGCGCGGAGCCCGCGGCGGTTGCAGCGGTCGCGCCGGTGTCGGACGCATGGGCGGCGAACCCGGCGGCGAGCGCCGCGGCACCGACGCTCCACGAAGCCGCAACGCGCGCGAGGCGGTGCAGGCGGTTACTGCGCACGGCTGGCCTCGCCGTTGCGTGCGGCGCCGTTCCACGGCGCGATCCTGAACAGCAGCAGCATGCCGGGAATCGCGAGCGCGGTGCACACGATGAAGTAGTCGAACCAGCCGATCTTCGCGACGATGAAGCCGCTCGCGGCCGACGCGAGCGTGCGCGGTACCGACGCGAGGCTCGTGAACAGCGCGAACTGCGTGGCCGTATAGCGCGGGTCGGTCGTGCTCGCGATGTACGCGACGAACGCGGCCATCGTCAGGCCGGTCGTGAAGGTTTCGAAGCCGTAGACGAGCGCGAGCGCGACGGTCATCGGGCTCAGATGCGGCGTGACCTCGAAGCCGAAGATCGACAGGAACGACGCGAGCGCATGGCTGGCCGCGACCGTGAAGTCGTAGAGCGCCGCCAGCACCGGCGAGCCGGGGCCGACCTGCGCAAGCCACGCGAAGCCGAGCGTCGACACCATCTGCAGCGCGCCGAAGACCCACAGCCCGCGGCCGATGCCGATCTTCACGAGCCAGACGCCGCCGATGATGCCGCCGGCGACGCTCGCGACGAGCGCGGTGGTTTTCGCGACGATGCCGATCTCGGTGCGCGAGAAGCCGATGTCGAGGAAGAACGACGTCGACAGCGTGGTGGCCATCGTGTCGCCGATCTTGAACAGGAAGATGAACGCGATGACGAGCAGCGCGCCGGCCCAGCCGTCACGCTGGATGAATTCGCGGAACGGCAGCACGATCGCGTCGCGCAGGTTGCGCGGCGGCGCGCCGACCACTTCGGGCTCGCGCACCAGCAGCGTCATCAGGATGCCCGGCAGCATGAACGCGCCGGTGAGCGCGAACACGGCGTCCCACGGCATGTGATCGGACAGGATCAGCGCGAGCGAACCGGGGATCAGCGCGGCGAGCTTGTACGCGTTCACGTGCACCGCGTTGCCGAGGCCCTGCTCGGTATCGCGCAGCAGCTCGCGGCGGTATGCGTCGATCACGATGTCGGAACTCGCGCCGAAGAACGCGACGAGCGTGGTGAGCGCGGCGACCGTCCAGATCGAATCGCGCGGCGACACGAAGCCGAGCGCGGCGATCGCGCCCGCGACCAGCACCTGCGTGAGCAGCATCCAGCCGCGCCGGCGGCCCGGCCGCCAGCCGGGCAGGCGCGGGATGTAGCGGTCCATCAGCGGCGCCCACAGGAACTTCCACGTATACGGGAACTGGATCAGCGCGAACAGGCCGATTTCCTTCAGGTTCACGCCCTCGGAGCGCAGCCATGCCTGCACGAGATAGACGAGCGTGAACAGGGGCAGGCCCGACGTGAAGCCCAGGAACACGCAGATCAGCATGTGCGTGTTCAGATAGGCTCGCCAGCCGGGGTGATCCTCGTGAGCGGTGAGTGCGGGCGCCTCGTGTGGCGTTTTCGACATGGACAGAAACTGGGTAGCGTTGACTGATGGCGGCGGCAGCGCAGGCGGCGGTGCGAGCGACGCGAGAGGGGCGGCCGCACGCTCGTGCGGGCCGGATCTTCCGTCAACGGCCCCCCGGCTCAGCTGCGCTTGACGCGGTAGACAGCAAGACTACCACGCCAGTTCGCTCCCCATCGAATCGGCTGGCCTTCGTGCAGCACGACGCGGTCGAGGATCGTGACGCCGACTTCCGGCGCGAGCGCCTCGAAATCCTTGATCGTCAGCACCCGGACGTTCGGCGTGTTGTGCCACTGGTAGGGCAGCGATTTCGACACGGGCATCCGGCCGTGCAGCACCGACAGCCGGTGCGACCAGTAGCCGAAGTTCGGGAACGACACGATGCACTCGCGGCCGACGCGCGCCGTTTCGCGCAGGATCGCGGCGGTCTGGTGGATCGTCTGCAGGGTTTGCGACAGGATCGCGATGTCGAAGCTGTGGTCCTCGAACAGGCGCAGGCCGTCCTCGAGATTCTGCTGGATCACGTTGATGCCGTTCTTCGCGCTCGCGAGCACGCCGGCGTCGTTCAGTTCGATGCCGTAACCGGTGACGTCCAGTTCCTCCATCAGCAGCGCGAGCAGCGAGCCGTCGCCGCAGCCGAGGTCGAGCACGGTCGAGCGCGGCTCGACCCAGCGGGCGATCGTGCGGAAGTCCGCGCGCGCGGACAGGGAATTCAGCGCTTGCTGGTTCATACACCCACCTCGATGGCGATTCGTTCGTAGTACGCGCGGAGCAGGTTGTGATAGCGCGCGTCGTCGAGCAGGAACGCGTCGTGGCCGTGCGGCGCGTCGATTTCCGCGTAGCTGACCGTGCGCTTGTTGTCGAGCAGCGCCTTCACGATCTCGCGCGAACGCGCCGGCGCGAAGCGCCAGTCGGTCGAGAAGCTCGCGATCAGGTATTTCGCCTGCGTGTGCGCGAGCGCGGCCGTCAGGTTGCCGTCGAACGCCTTCGCCGGGTCGAAGTAGTCGAGCGCGCGCGTGATCAGCAGGTAGGTGTTCGCGTCGAAGTAGTCGGCGAACTTGTCGCCCTGGTAGCGCAGGTACGACTCGACCTCGAACTCGACGTCGAAGCTGAAGTTGTACGCGTCGAGCGCGCCGTCCGCGCGGCGCAGCGCCCGGCCGAATTTCTCGGCCATGTCGTCGTCGGACAGGTACGTGATGTGGCCGATCATCCGCGCGACGCGCAGGCCGCGCTTCGGCTTCACGCCGTGCGCGTAGTAGTCGCCGCCGTGGAAGTCGGGATCGGACAGGATCGCCGAGCGCGCGACCTCGTTGAACGCGATGTTCTGCGCGGACAGCTTCGGCGTCGACGCGATGTCGATGCAGTGCGCGACGCGCTCCGGATACATCAGGCTCCACGCGAGCGCCTGCATGCCGCCGAGGCTGCCGCCCATCACCGCGGCGAAGCGCTCGATGCCGAACGCGTCGGCGACGCGCGCCTGTGCGTGCACCCAGTCCTCGACGGTGACCACCGGAAAGCGCGCGCCGTACGGCTTGCCGGTCGACGGATCGATGCTCATCGGGCCGGTCGAGCCGAAGCACGAGCCGAGGTTGTTCACGCCGATCACGAAGAAGCGGTTGGTGTCGAGCGGCTTGCCGGGGCCGACCATGTTGTCCCACCAGCCGGTGCTGCGCGGATCGTCCGCGTAGACGCCGGCGACGTGATGCGACGCGTTGAGCGCGTGGCAGACGAGCACCGCGTTCGAGCGCGCGGCGTTGAGCTCGCCGTACGTCTCGACGACGAGCTGATAGTTGCCGAGCGCGCTGCCGCTTTGCAAGCGCAGCGGTTCGGCGAAGTGCATGGTCTGTGGAGCGACGATGCCGATCGATTCCATTCGTTCCGCCTTATGCCTTATGACTGGGCGGCTAAATGGTGTCGGCGGGGCGCGGAGTCGAAGGTGCGCGGCTGACGACCTCTTTAGCCGCATTTGTAGTGAACCGCCGGGACGAAGACGCATCAACGTTCCGGCCGGTTCGCGCGCCCGCAATCGAGTCAGCAAATCGGCGCGCTTCCGACCTGCCGCCCGTAGGGCGACAGTCGGCAAAGTATAGCGGAATTTGCGGCAAGCGGATGTCGGGGCGGCCGCGGCACGCCGCCGGCGCATGGTGTCACCACCGGTACTTCGCCGCCAGCTCGCCCTTGACGACCGCATAGTCGGACAGGTTCGACTCCAGCCCGAGGCCGGCCGATACCGCGAAGCGTTTCGACCACTGCCCGGTCGCGCCGATCCGGAATGCCGCCCGATCGCGCGGCACGTCGAACGAGAACGCATTGCCGTCGAGCGTGAGCGTGCGCGACCCGGGGCCGTGCCACCAGTTCGCGTCGATGAACGGCCGAAGTTCACGTCCGGACGGCGTGATCGTCACGCCATGCACGCGTACGCCGACGCGGGTCAGCACGTCGGTCGAGCCCTGCCCGTCGAGACGGCCGCCGACAACGCGATGGGCGTCCGCGCGATAGTCCGACACGACGAGCTGCGCTTCGGGCTCGACATGGAAACGCGTGTCGCCGCGCTCGTAGAAACGGAACGAATAACCGCCTTCCAGCGAACCCGTCACGGTGCGCGATCGGTACGAGTCGGCCGCGAGACTGCCGCCGACGCTGTTCGCATAGGCGCCGACCAGTGCCCATGCATCGACGTACGGGCCGGTCAGGATGTCGCGGTTGCCGTACCAGGTGCCGTACAGGCCGATGTTGTAACCGGACACGCTGCCGCGCGCGGTGGCATCGGCGACGCGCTGCTCGATGGCATTCCACAGCGGGCGAGTCGACCAGCTCGTCTGGCTGCCGTACATGCCCATCGCGCCGACCCGGAAGTGGCCGCCGCGACCGTCGTCGAAACGGAACAGGTCGGCGCCCGCGTGAATCAGGCGGCCGTTTCCGGACACGCTGCGGTTGCCGCCCGATATCGATGTGATCTGCCCCTCTGCGCGCAGCCAGACAACGCCATCGAGCGGGCGTGATGCGGTATCGCCGGTGCGCAGCGTGCGATCTTCCCGTTGATGCAGCGTGTGGATCGCCATCGTCGCGGCGGCGTTGGCATTGGCCAGATACGCGTCGGGCTCGGGTGCGACGGCGCGCGGAGGCGGCGGCTGAATTTCGGGTTGGACAGGCGGCTCGGGATCGACCGGGCCAGGCGGCACCGGCGGCTCGGGCCGTGCGGCGGAAACGAGATACCAGTCGTGTTCCTTTCCGCCGTTCCCGCTGCGCGCGAGCATGTAGTCGTAGCCGCCGGCGGACACCGTGCCGAAGCTGCGGCGATAACCGTCCGATCCGGTGTCGAGCGTGAATGCGGCGGGGTCCGTCGTGCCGCCGTTGCGGGTCTCGACGATCGGGATGCCGACGGTGGTCTGCGCGCCGTTGCCGCCGGCACGCCGGACGACGATGCCGGTATGGCCGGACGCGTGCCCGCCGTCGATCACGATCCGGTCGGACGGCGATGCGTCGTCGTTCAGCGTCGTGTTGACGACGAGCCTGCCGTCGCGCGCCGCATAGTCGCCCGAGACGACGAGCGTGCGCGGCGCGCCCGTATCGGAAGGCGCGAATGCGATGGTCGAGCCGTTCAGCGCGACGGAGCCGACCGACGAATCCGCGGTGACGGTCCACCGGCTGTTCGTGTCGAGCGACAGCGCGCGTACCGCATCGGTCGCGCCCGTCCACGCGGCGCCATGGGACAGCGCGACATCGGTCACGGCGGGCGACGGCGGGGCGCCGTTGTCCGCCGGTCGGTTCACGATGTCGCCGGCGGCCTGCGCGTCCGTATCGAGCGTCAGCCGCACCGGCGCACCCGAGCGTGCGTCGACGAACAGCAGCGTGCCGTTGCCGCCGGCGACGCGCGCGCCGTTTTGCAGCGAGACGTGTGCGTCCGAAACGTCGATCGCGCCGTGCCGATCGCTGACGAGCGAGCCGCCATCGACGGTCAGCGTGCCGCCGTGAATGCCGGCGGCCCACGCGCCGTCGCCGGTCGTGTGCACGTCGGTGCGTGACAGGCCGATCGTGCCGCCGGCGCTTGCCCGCAGCGCGGTGCCGTCCACGCCGCTCGTCGTCACCGTGGCGTCCGTGAGCGACGCGACCGAGCCGGCGCCGCTGGCGAGCACGCCATACGCGCGTTCGCCGCCCGTCGCGATCCCGCCGCGCGTCATGGCGACCTGGCCGCCGAGCCGCGCGACGGCACCGACCGAACGGTCGCCGGCTGTCGTCACGTCGGTGTCCGTTGCAAGCACGACCGGCGTCTCGCTGCCTTCCTGCGAGGCATACAGCCCGTGCGCGTTGATGCCTTGCGTGTGCACGTGCGTGCGCGCGAGTTCGACACGGCCGCTGCGCGTGTCGATGCCGAGCGCCTGGTCGCCGTCGGTGGCCACGCGCGCGTCGCTGAACGTGACCGAGGACGCGCCGGGCATGAACAGCCCGGACGCGTAGTCTCCGCTCGTCCGGATGTCGGTGCGAGCAAGCGTTGCATGGATGTCGCCGTAGCTGACGAACGTGCCGTATGCGAAGTCGCCGCTGGTGCGGACGATCGTATCGGTGGCGTTCACGATCGCACCGGGTGCGTTGTTCACCGCGATGCCGTGCGCTTCGCGGCCGCGCGTGACGATCGCGCTGCCGGTGATGTCGACGCGGTTGCCGCTGACGTCGACATAGACGCCGTGTGCACTTCTTCCGTCGGTGTCGATCGAGATGTTTTCGGCTGTCGCGCTGCTGCCTGCGCGAACGTCGATGCCCGTCCCGATGAACCCGCGGGTGCGGATTTCGGTGTCGCGCAGCGCGATGCGCGACCCGTCGCCGAAAGCGGAAGCCCCCGACGAATAGGTGCCGGTCGCGAACAGCCGCGTCTTGCCGGTGGTGGTCAGCACGCCGCCGTTGACTGCGGAAAACACCGGGCTGGCGAAGTTGCTCGTCGAATAGTCGCCGGGAGCGGTTTCCAGCGTGACGCCGTCGGCGAGTTGTGCGCCGCCGTCGGTGACCTGGGCCGATGACGGCCACGGGATGATCGCGCCGGCAAGCAGTGCGGCACGCGCAAGCAGCGGCGCGCGCGGCGCGGCCGCGGCGCGCTGTCGGCCGGAGGACGTCTGACAATGCGGAAACTCGCGATTCACCGGATCACTCCCGTTGTATTGAAAACAGGAGAAAATTAACCCGATCAGGCGAAATGCGATATTGGACGAGTTCGAATTGCGACGCAGCGTCGGCCGCATCGCGAGCGCGCCGGACGCGCGCGTCCGGCGCCGGTCACTGCAGGATCAACCGCAAATGCGCGTCGGCCTGCTCGCCGGGCGGCTTCTGGAACCCGCCTTTCGCGAAGCGGTGCCACCGGCCGATCACATAGCTGACGAGCAGGCTCGCCCGAGCGGCCGGGTCGTAGTCGGCCGGCAGCGCGAACGGCGCCGCGCCGTCGGGCGCATTCGCCTCCGTGCGTGCGACCCGCAGGCACTGCTTGACGGTTGCTTCGATGCGGTCGAGCAGCTGGTTCACGCGTTCGGTGAGCCGTTCGTCCTCGCCGACCAGCGCTTCGCCCGTCAGCACGCGCGTCATGCCGGGGTTCTTCGCGGCGAAACTGAGCATCGTCAGCGCGATCGTGCGGGCCTGCAGCACGCCGTTCGGCTCCTTCTCGACGATCTGGTTGACGAGGCCGAACAGCGACTGCTCGATGAACTCGATCAGCCCTTCGTACATCTTCGCCTTGCTGGGGAAATGGCGGTACAGCGCGGCTTCCGACACGTCGAGCCGGGCCGCCAGCGAGGCCGTCGTGATCTTCTCGCGCTTCGGCGCCTCGAGCATCGTCGCAAGCGTCTGCAGGATGTGCACGCGACGCTCGCCCGGTTTCGGACGTGTACGGGTGCGGGTGGGTGATGCCTGATCGTCCGTTACGGCTTGGTCCTGCGGGTGAGTCGGCTGCATTTCTGTCGCCCCGATCGAGTGCCCAGTCGCAGCGATTTTAGCGAACGAATGCGCTGGTCGACATAAAGTGGGCGTCCGGTGCCTGGCAGGTGGCCGGGCAGGTGGCCGGTGATCCACACCGTGCCGATGCCGAGGCGCTTGTAGCGCTTCAGGTGGCCGAGCGTATCCTCGACGAGGATCGCGTCGGACGCACGGGCATGCACGGTGCGCAGCGTCCGGCGCAGCATCGTGTGATCGGGCTTCGCGCGCCACGTGCGGCGGTCGCGCATGTGCTCGATCGCGATCACGCGTTCGAACAGCCGCTCGATGCGCAATTCGCGCAGCACCGCGCGCGCATAGTTCTCGGGCGCATTGGTCAGCACGAACTTGCGGCCCGGCAGCGCGGCGATGATGTGCGCGAGGCCGCGCTCGGCGCGCACCATCGCGGGAAGATCGGCGAACGTGTGGACCACGCGCAGGAAGTCGTGCGGATCGATCGGGTGATGGCGCGCGAGGCCGAGAAGCGCGGCGCCGTAGCGCTGCGTGTAGCCGGTGCGCAGGCGGTCGGCTTCGGTGCGCTCGACCTGCAGCGCGTCGATGATGTACTGCGTCATCGCGCGGTTGATCTCCGGAAAGATCGCGTGCGATGCGTGGTGCAGCGTGTTGTCGAGATCGAACAGCCAGACGGGCGAGCCGGCGTGCGGCCGGCTGCGGGAGATGCGCCGGCGTCGCAGCGACGCCGGCAGGTCGGGGCTGGATGGTTTGCGGCGCGCGCTCAATGCGAGCGGATCATCGTACCGAACGGCTGCTCGGTCAGGATTTCCAGCAGCACCGAATGCTCGATCCGGCCGTCGACGATGTGCACCGACTTCACGCCGCTCTTCGCCGCGTCGAGCGCCGACGAGATCTTCGGCAGCATGCCGCCCGAGATCGTGCCGTCCTCGAACAGCGCGTCGATCTCGCGCGCCGACAGGTCGGTCAGCAGGTTGCCGTCCTTGTCCATCACGCCCGGGATGTTGGTCATCATCAGCAGCTTTTCGGCGTTCAGCACCGTGGCGAGCTTGCCCGCGACGAGGTCGGCGTTGATGTTGTACGACAGGCCGTCCTCGCCGAAGCCGATCGGCGAGATCACCGGGATGAACGCGTCGTCCTGCAGCGCCTTCACGACCGCCGGGTTGATCGCCTCGACTTCGCCGACCTGGCCGATGTCGATGTACTGGCCCGGGTTGTCGCGATCCGGCATCAGCAGCTTGCGTGCGTGGATCAGGCCGCCGTCCTTGCCCGTCAGGCCCACCGCGTGGCCGCCGAAGTGGTTGATCAGCATCACGATGTCCTGCTGCACTTCGCCGCCCAGCACCCATTCGACGACTTCCATCGTCTCTTCGTCGGTGACGCGCATGCCCTGGATGAAGGTGCCGGCCTTGCCGATCTTCTTCAGCGCGTGATCGATCTGCGGACCGCCGCCGTGGACGATCACCGGGTTGATGCCGACCAGTTTCAGCAGGATCACGTCGCGCGCGAAACCTTGCTTGAGCCGCTCTTCCGTCATCGCGTTGCCGCCGTATTTGATGACCACGGTTTTCCCGTGGTAACGGCGGATATACGGCAGTGCCTCGGCGAGGATTTCTGCTTTCAGCGTGGGGGCGATCTGCGAGAGGTCGATGGGCTCGGACATGGCGGCGGCTCTGGCTGGGAACGGTTGAAACACGGCGAATTGTACAGGAGTGGCGCAGCGCAGCATCGGGTTTTTGGACGGGCCGGAACACGCGCGGCGCGGCTCGGGTACCACGCGCGGCGGCCCGCCGGCTATGGCGCGGCACGATGCGGGCGGCCATTCGGGCGGGGGTGTGCGCAACGGTGCGCAGGTAGCGGCGCCGAGGTGGCTCGCGAGCGTTGACGACGGTCATCGGCCGGATGGACGGCGTGCAAAATCCGTTCGCCGCGCTATGCTTGTCGCGTAGGGCGGTGTCACGCCCGCTTCCGCGCTTCCGCCATGACCGATCCCGCCGCCGACGCCCGTTCCGCCCCGCGCCGCGCGCGCTGCCCGCACTGCGGGCGCAGCTTCGACTGCGGCGCCCGCTCGCAGCCGTTCGAATGCTGGTGCGCGTCGATGCCGGTCTTGCCCGGCGGTACGCCGCCGGCAACCGGCGCGCGCTGCCGGTGCCCCGAATGCCTGGCCGACGAGATCGCGCAGCGGATGGCCGGCGCGGCCGGCTGACGGCACCGGCCGTGCACCCAGCGCATCCCGCACCACGTTCCGATCCGGCCCCGCTAGAGGCGCTGCCCGCTAAACGGGTAAACTGCCCGGATGCAACGAATCACCACCACCGGGCGCGTCAACCTCAGTCACCTGTTCTGGCTCCGCAATCTCGCGATCATCGGCCAGCTCGTGACGATCGGCGTCGTGCAGACCTATTTCGGCGTGCATCTGCCGTTGCCGGCGATGCTGATGGTCATCGCGCTCGAAATTGTTTTCAACGCGCTGACCTGGGTGCGCGTGCTGCGCGCGCGGCCCGAGACCAATTTCGAGCTGCTCGGCCAGCTGTGGGTCGACCTCGGCGCGCTGTCCGCGCTGCTGTTCCTGTCGGGCGGCACGACCAACCCGTTCGTGTCGCTGTACCTGCCTTCGCTCGCGATCGCGGCGGCCGTGCTGCCGTGGCACCTGATGATCTGGCTCGCGGCGTTCGCGGTCGCGTGCTACGCGGCGCTCGGCTTCGACTCGGTGCCGCTCAACATGGATAACCCGGCCAACCTGTTCGACTACTACCGTACCGGGATGTGGGCGAACTTCATGGTCAGCGTCGGGCTGATCGCGTGGTTCGTCGCGCGTATGTCGAATGCGCTGCGCCAGCGCGACGCGGCGCTCGGCGAAGCGCAGGCGCACCTGCTGCGCGACGAGCGGGCGGTCGCGCTCGGCGTGCAGGCCGCCACCGTCGCGCACGAGATGGGTACGCCGCTGTCGACGATCGCGATGCTCGCCGAGGAACTGCGCGACGCGGCGCGCGCCGATCCGGGGCTGGCCCGCTACGAAGCCGACCTGAAGGTGCTCGAGGAGCAGATGACGCTCTGCACGTCGGCGCTCGCGCGCCTGCGCAGCCGCGCGAGCGCACCCGCGAGCCGCCAGCCGGTGGACGACTGGCTCGACACGTTCGTCGAGCACTGGCGCCTGCGGCATCCGCACGTGCAGTTCGAACTGCTCGGTGCGCGCCCGGCGGGCGTCGCGCTCGACGACACGGTCGCAGCCGGCCAGATCCTGACGATCCTGCTCGACAACGCCGCGCGCGCGAGCCCGCAGCGCGTGACGCTGGCCGCGAAGGTCGCGCACGCCGGCACGGCCGACGAGATCGAATTCGAGGTGTGCGACGACGGGCCCGGCATTCCGGCCGCGCTGCGCGAGTCGCTCGGCGCGATGCCGGTCGACAGCACGCAGGGCGGGCACGGGGTCGGCCTGTATCTCGCGTTCAGCGCGGCCGCGCGGCTCGGCGGCGAGATCGAACTGTCCGATGTCGTCCCGCGCGCGGCGGGCGGCAACGGGCGGGCCGGCGGGGCGGCGAATGGTCACGCCGCGGCCGGCTCGGGACAGCGCGCGGGCCAGCGCGCGTCCGAACGGACAACCGGCACGCCGGACAGCCGCGCGGCCGGCACATCCGCCGCGCGCGGCACGCGGGCCGTGCTGCGCCTGCCGGCGGTGCGCGTCGCGGCGCCGGCCGCCTCAACCAACACGTAGACGGAGAAACCACATGAGCGAGAACAATTTCCTGGTGATCGACGACAACGAGGTGTTCGCGGGAACGCTCGCGCGCGGCCTCGAGCGCCGCGGTTATGCGGTCCAGCAGGCGCACGACAAGGAGGCGGCGCTGCGGCTCGCTGCGGGCGGCAAGTTCCAGTTCATCACCGTCGACCTGCATCTCGGCGAGGATTCGGGGCTGAGCCTGATTGCGCCGCTGTGCGACCTGCAGCCCGATGCGCGGATCCTGGTGCTGACCGGCTACGCGAGCATCGCGACCGCCGTGCAGGCGGTGAAGGAAGGCGCCGACAACTATCTCGCGAAACCCGCGAACGTCGAGTCGATCCTGGCCGCGCTGCAGACCAACGCGACCGAAGTGCAGGCCGACGAGGCGCTCGAGAATCCGGTCGTGCTGTCGGTCGACCGGCTCGAATGGGAGCACATCCAGCGCGTGCTCGCGGAGAACAACAACAACATCTCGGCGACGGCGCGCGCGCTGAACATGCACCGCCGCACGCTGCAGCGCAAGCTCGCGAAGAAGCCGGTGCGGCAGTAAGCGGGCACTGGCGCCCGGCGCGTCAGCCGGGTGCGCCCGGGGCGCGCGACAGGCTGGCGACGATCTCGCGTTTCAGCAGGAGCGTGAGCAGCGCCGAGTAGAAGACGTTGGCGAGCAGCGGCGCGCATCCGCCGATGACGATGGCGTTGGCCAGCGGCCACGGCGTTGCCGATACGCCACGCGCGACGAACTGGATGCCGAGGCTGAACGCCACGCTGGCGAGTGCGATGCCCGCCAGCGTGCCCAGCCACGCGAGTACGAACGCGACGTTGTAGCGCCGCAGCGAATCCCGCCTGATCCGGCGCATGAGCGACAGGATGTCGGCGCGCGTGAGCGCGAGCAAGGCCGGCACGATTCGGCCGGCGACGGAAGGGTAGATGGTCATTCGAAGGTAGTGACGAATGCGTCGGTACTTGGCCGGAGGAGTCCGGATTATAGGGACGCACCAGCGTGCTTGCCATCAGCCGCATTCGAGGGGCAGGCACGGGCGCCGCATCGCCTGACCATGAAAAAACGGGCGACCCCGCAAGGGGCCGCCCGTTTTTCGTCGGACGCCGCGCGCGTTACAGCACGTAGCGCGACAGGTCTTCGTCCTGCGAGACTTCGCCGAGCGCACGGTCGACATACTTCGCGTCGATCGTCACGCGCTCGCCGGCATGGTTGCCGGCCGAGAACGACACTTCCTCGAGCAGTTTCTCGATCACCGTGTACAGCCGGCGCGCACCGATGTTCTCGGTCTTCTCGTTGACCGCATACGCGATCTCCGCGAGACGGCGGATGCCGTCGTCGGCGAATTCGAGCTGCACGTCTTCGGTCGCGAGCAGCGCCTGGTACTGCTTGACGAGGCTGGCGTCGGTGGCGACGAGGATCGCCTCGAAATCGTTCACCGACAGCGAGTCGAGCTCGACGCGGATCGGGAAGCGGCCCTGCAGTTCGGGAATCAGGTCGCTCGGCTTCGCGAGGTGGAATGCGCCGCTCGCGATGAACAGGATGTGATCGGTCTTCACCATCCCGTACTTCGTGTTGACCGTCGTGCCTTCGACGAGCGGCAGCAGGTCGCGCTGCACGCCCTGGCGCGACACTTCGCCGCCGCTGCCTTCGTTGTTGCGCGACGTGATCTTGTCGATCTCGTCGAGGAACACGATGCCGTTCTGCTCGACGTTCTGCACGGCCTTCGTCTTCACTTCCTCGTCGTTCAGCATCTTCGCCGCTTCCTCGTCGGTCAGCAGCTTCAGCGCTTCCTTGATCTTCACCTTGCGACGCTGCTTCTTGCCGCTGCCGAGGTTCGAGAACATCGAGCGGATCTGCTCGGTCATCTCTTCCATCCCCGGCGGCGCCATGATGTCCATGCCGGCCGACGGCTGCTCGAGGTCGAGCTCGACTTCCTTGTCGTCGAGCTGGCCTTCGCGCAGGCGCTTGCGGAAGGTCTGGCGCGTCGCGTTGTTGTCGTCGTTCGCGTGGTCGGCATTGCCGCCGAAGCCCACTGCGCGCGGCTGCGGCAGCAGGATGTCGAGGATGCGGTCTTCCGCCTGGTCGGTGGCCTTGCTGCGCACCTTGCGCATCTCGGATTCGCGCGTCTGCTTGACCGAGATCTCGATCAGGTCGCGCACGATGCTGTCGACGTCGCGGCCGACGTAGCCGACCTCGGTGAACTTGGTCGCCTCGATCTTGATGAACGGCGCGTCGGCGAGCTTCGCGAGGCGGCGTGCGATTTCGGTCTTGCCGACGCCCGTCGGCCCGATCATCAGGATGTTCTTCGGCGTGATTTCCTGGCGCAGCGGATCGGCGACCTGCTGGCGGCGCCAGCGGTTGCGCAGCGCGACCGCGACGGCCTTCTTCGCCTTGGCCTGGCCGATGATGTGCTTGTCGAGTTCCGAGACGATCTCGGCAGGGGTCATGGTGCTCATGGTGCGGTCCTTACTCGATCGTTTCGATGATGCGGTTGTGGTTCGTGTAGATGCACATGTCGCCGGCAATCTTCAGCGACTTCTCGACGATCTCGCGCGGCGACAGCTCGGTGTTCTCCGCGAGCGCGCGGGCCGCGGCCTGCGCATATGCACCGCCCGAGCCGATCGCGCAGATGCCTTCCTCGGGGTCGAGCACGTCGCCGTTGCCGGTGATCACGAGCGTGGTGGTGGCATCGGCCGTGATCAGCATCGCCTCGAGGCGGCGCAGCATCCGGTCGGTGCGCCAGTCCTTCGCGAGCTCGACGGCCGCGCGGGTCAGGTTGCCCTGGTGCTTTTCGAGCTTCGCCTCGAAGCGGTCGAGCAGCGAGAACGCATCGGCGGTGCCGCCCGCGAATCCGACCAGCACCTGGTTGTTGTAGATCCGCCGCACTTTCCGCGCGCCACCCTTCATGACGATGTTGCCGAGGGTTACCTGGCCGTCGCCGCCGAGCGCGACCTTGTCGCCGCGCCGGACCGAAACGATGGTCGTGCCGTGAAATTGCTCCATCTGCGTTCCTTGAGAAAAACGGGGAAGAGTCGGGCGGCGCGAGGCGCCGCCGCGTAACTCGCAGTGCGCCGGGAAGCGGCCCGGCGCGCGTCCGTTTCATTTTAGGGCGGGCGCGGGGATATCAAGAGGCGGGCGGCAAATCGGAAAACCGGCCAACCGCGAGCCGGTGCCGAAAAAACAAAAAGCGCGCGGCAGGCCGCGCGCTTTCGGGAAGCAGCGTGTTTGAGCGGAACGCCGCTCGATCAGTCGCCGAACAGCTTCTGGCGCAACTCGCGGCGCTCCTGCGCCTCGAGCGACAGCGTAGCGGTCGGACGGGCGAGCAGCCGCGGAATGCCGATCGGCTCGCCGGTTTCCTCGCACCAGCCGTAATCGCCGGAATCGATGCGGGCGAGCGACTGCTGAACCTTCTTGAGGAGCTTGCGTTCGCGATCGCGCGTGCGCAGCTCGAGCGCGTGCTCTTCCTCGATCGTCGCGCGATCGGCGGGATCGGGGACGATCACCGTCTCGCGCAGGTTCTCGGTCGTCTGGCCTGCATTCTTGAGGATGTCCGCCTGCAACTGTTCGAGCCGATTTTTGAAGAAGGCGAGCTGATCCTCATTCATGTAATCCTTGTCGCTCATCTTCAGGATTTCGGCTTCGGTCAAGAGTTTCTTCGTCATCTGCTTGCTTCTTCAATGTGCGGCAAATCGAGAGATATTGCCTGCACTTTGGGATTACCCGCAACCGCGCTTGCAATCATTTGCGATTTGCCGCCGCGGGGCCGAAAGCCTCTGGAAAACCGGTTCTCAAATACCAGGATAGGCCTGGCGCGGAGTTGCGCGCGCTGCGAACCGGTGTGCTGCGCGGCACATCGCATCGGCCGCGGCCGGGAGGCGGATTGGCGATCCGGCGCGGTTGCGATGCCCGGAAAACTGGTTCAGCAAGAACCGGGCCTGTTTGTTGCCGTACTCCAGCGGGCACGTATTGTAACTGAATCGCAAGCGGGCGCCGTATCGGGTCGATCCCCGTCGGCTGCGCCAATATCTAGAAAATATAACGCGCAAATCGCGAAAAAGCGATGACGGCGAAACCCTGCCCGAAACGGCCGCCCCGCGGCCGCCGCAGCCGCCCGCGGGGCGGCCGTGCGGCGGCGTGTGCGGCGGGTGCCCGCGCGCGTCAGGCGAGACAGGCGTCGAGACCGTCGGTGATCAGGTCCTGCGGCAGATCGACGCCGATGAACACCATCTTGTTCGTCTTCTTCTCGATCGGCAGCCACTTCGCGGCGAGGTCGCTGCCCATCATCTGATGCACGCCCTGGAACACGACCTTGCGGTCGACGCCCTTCATGTACAGCACGCCCTTGTAGCGCAGCATCCGCTCGCCGTAGATCTGCAGGATGCCGCCGAGGAAGTCTTCCAGCTTGTTCGGGTCGAACGGGCGGTCGTTGCGGTACACGAACGACTTGATCTTGTCGTCGTGGTGCGCGTGGTGGTGATGGTGGTGGCCGTGGTCGTGATCGTGCGCGCATTGACCGTGATCGTGGTCGCAATTGGCGTGATCGTGATCATGGTCGTGATCGTGGTGGTGATGCGCGTGATCGTCCTCGGCGAGGAAGTCGGGGTCGATCTCGAGCTTCGCGTTCAGGTTGAAGCCGCGCAGGTCGAAGATTTCCTTGATGTCGGCTTCGCCGAAGTTCACGACCTTGATCGCGGCCTTCGGGTTCATGTGCATCAGGCGGTGCTTCAGGCCGGCCACGGTCTGGTCGTCGACCAGGTCCGACTTCGTGATGAACAGCCGGTCGGCGAAGCCGACCTGGCGCTGCACCACTTCGTGCTCGTCGAGCTGCGCATTCGCGTGCTTCGCGTCGACCAGCGTGATGACCGCGTCGAGCAGGAAGTCGTCGGCGATTTCGCTGTCGATGAAGAAGGTTTGCGCGACGGGGCCCGGGTTCGCAAGGCCGGTGGTTTCGATCACGATGCGGTCGAAGTCGAGCTTGCCTTCGCGCTTCTTCGCGGCCAGGTCACCGAGCGCGCGGGCGAGGTCGCCGCGGATCGTGCAGCAGATGCAGCCGTTGCTCATCTGGATGATCTGCTCGTTCGAATCCTGCACGAGGATTTCGTTGTCGATGTTCTCTTCGCCGAACTCGTTCTCGATCACGGCGATCTTCATGCCGTGCTGTTCGTTCAGGATGCGCTTGAGCAGCGTCGTCTTGCCGCTGCCGAGGAAGCCGGTGAGGATGGTGACGGGAGTGGCCATGTCAATCGCCTGTGGTTCGTGAATCGGGGTCAAAACCAGGATGTGCGTTGCGCCCGCTCGCGCTGCCAGCCGGGGCGCACAACCATCCATTGAAACATACCTGTCAAGCCCCCGCCCGTCGTCCGAACGACAGGCGGGAACGCGAATCCGCCGGGCGCGAGGCCGCGGCCGGCGGAAGGTTACGCGCGTAGATCGGGGCGATCAGACGATTTGCAACAGCAGGCCCTTCAGATATTCGCCTTCCGGGAATGCCGCGAGCAGCGGGTGATCGACGCCCGCGCCGAGCCGCTTCAGGATGCGCGCGTCGACCTTCGCGTCGGCCGCCGCGCCCGCGACGATCTTCTGGAACAGGTCCATGTCGATCGCGCCCGAGCACGAGTACGTGAACAGCAGGCCGCCCGGACGCAGCAGCTTGAAGCCGCTCAGGTTGATGTCCTTGTACGCGCGCGCCGCGCGATCGACGCTGTCGCGGGTCGGCGCGAACTTCGGCGGATCGAGCACGATCAGGTCGAAACGTTCGCCTTCGTCGACGAGGCGGCGCAGCGTCTTGAACGCGTCGGCGTCGAGCCAGGTCGCGCGTTCGGCGTCGAAACCGTTGGCGACGACGTTCTGCTGCGCAAGCGCGAGCGCATCGCCCGACGAGTCGATCGACACGACACGCTTCGCGCCGCCCTTGAGCGCCGCGAGCGAGAAGCCGCCGGTGTAGCAGAAGCAGTTCAGCACGTCGCGATCGGCCGCGTACTGCGCAACCAGCGCGCGGTTGTCGCGCTGGTCGACGTAGAAGCCCGTCTTGTGGCCGTTCGGCACGTCGACGTGATAACGCACGCCGTTTTCGTTCGCGATCAGCGTCGCGGGCGGCGCGTCTCCTGCCAGCACGCCGGTCGTCTGCTCGAGCCCTTCCTTGTCGCGGATCGACACGTCCGAGCGCTCGTACACGTTCGGGCAGCCGGTCGCGCCGACGAGCGCCTTCACGATCGCGTCCTTCCATGCTTCGACGCCCGCGGCCATGAACTGGCAGACGAGCTGGCCGCGCGGCGCCGCGCCGGCTTCGGCGGTGTCCGCGACGTAGTGGTCGACGATCAGCCCCGGCAGCCCGTCGGCTTCGCCGAACACGAGCCGCACCGCGCCCGTGCCCGACACCATCGTCGTGCGGTGCGCAACGGCGCGCTGCGCGCGGCGCTTGAAGAACGCGTGGTCGATCGGCTCGTTCTCGTCGAAGCTCCACACGCGCACGCGGATCTGCGACTGCGGGCTGTACGCGCCGCGCGCGAGAAAGCGGCCGTCGTGCGCGCGCACGATCACGGTCGCGCCGGGCGCGGGCTTGCCGTCGACGCGGTCGATCGCATTGGCGTAGATCCACGGATGGCGGCGCAGCAGCGATTTGTCCTTGGACGGCTTGAGGGTGACGGTTTGCATGATGAGATCGAAATGGGCCGTGCGCGAAGCCGACCGTGGCCGGTCGCCGCGCGCGGCGGGTAACACGGGGCGCGCGTCAGTCGCGCTTCTTCGCGCGCGGATGCGCGCTGTCGTAAATCTTCGCGAGATGCTGGAAGTCGAGCGACGTATAGACCTGCGTGGCGGACACGCTCGCGTGGCCAAGCAGTTCCTGCACCGCGCGCAGGTCGCCGCTCGACTGCAGCACGTGCGTCGCGAACGAGTGGCGCAGCACGTGCGGATGGACGTTGGCGGGGATGCCCGCGGCGAGCGCCGCGCGCTTCACGCGCTCGCGCACGACGCCCGGCGACATCCGGTTGCCGCGCACGGACACGAACAGCGGATGCGGATCGTGTTTCACGAATTCGCCGCGCACCGCGAGCCATGCGTTCAGCGCATCGATTGCCTTGCGGCCGACCGGCACCTTGCGCTCCTTGTTGCCCTTGCCGCGCACGGTGACTTCGGCTTCGGCGAGATCGAGCCAGCCGGCCGAGCGGTAGCCGTCGGCCTGCGTGTACATGACGTCGAGCCCGATCAGCTCCGCGAGGCGCAGCCCCGACGAATAGAACAGCTCGAGGATCGCGTGATCGCGGATGCCTTCGGTCGTGCCGGCGAGCGGTGCGTCCATCAGGGCCGATGCGTCGTCGACCGACAGCGCCTTCGGCAAGGTCTTCGGGCGTTTCGGCGCGCGCACCGCGGCGACCGGGTTCGCCGGCATGTCGATGCGCTGCGCGAGCCAGCGGTAGAACGCGCGCCACGCGGACAGCCGATGCGAGATCGACCGTGCGGACAGCCCGCCCGAATGTGCGCGCGCGACCGCGCCGCGCATGTCGGCGGCCGTCAGCACTTCGAGCGGCCGGCCGGCCGCAAGCTTCTTCAGTTCGTCGAGTTCGTGCGTGTAGGCGCGCAGCGTGTGCTCCGACAGCTGCCTGACGTGCTTCAGGTTCGACAGGTAGGCGGCGACCGGATCGTCTGTCATCGCGTGCGGCAGGCTCAGTGCGGCAGCAGGCGCGTGAGCGCGGCGCTCGCGAGCGTTGCGATCTGCGCGAGGAAGTCGGTGGCCATCCCGTCGTGGAAGCGGCGCGGGTCGGGCGAACCCAGTACGAGCAGGCCGAACGCGGGCGCATCGGTGCCGGCGAGCGGCGCGCGCAGCGCGAGCAGCGCAACCGATGCGGCCGAGCCGTCGCCGGCAGACGGCGCGGCTTCCGCGCCTTCCGCCGCATTCGCGGCCGGGGCGGCGACCGCGGGCGCGAGCCACTGCGCGGCCTCGAAGCCCGTGTTCGCACCGCAGTACGGCGTGGACAGGCCGTTCGTGAACAGGCGCACTTCCTCGCCGACCTGGCGCGCGAAGTCGGCCTGCGAATAGGTGTCGGCGACGTCCCACACGCGCAGTGCCGTCTGCGGCACGTCGAATACGTCGGCGATGCCGTCGGCGATCGTGCGCGGCAGCGCGTACGGATCGCGCTCCGCGATCACGCGGGCGGTCCAGCGGCTGAACTTCGCGGACAGGCTGTCGTTCTCGTGGCCGTAGCGCACGAGTTCGGCGAGCCGGCGCTCGAGATGCTTGTTCTTGTCGCGCAACATCTCCATCTGCCGCTCCTGCAGCGAGATCGCGGCCTTGCCGTGCGGGTTCGCGAGGCGGATCGTCGCGAGCAGTTCGGCGTGCTGCGCGAAGAATTCGGGATTGGCGAGCAGGTAGTCGGCGACTTCGCGATCGTTCATGTGGCTGGAGCGTTCAGTTATCAAGGACGTTGCAGGGTCAGGCGGGCAGGTCGATCTCGCCTTCGAACACGGTCGTGGCGGGCCCGGCCATCATCAGCGCGGCAGCTTCGTCGCGTGCGCCGTCCCAGCTGATCGTCAGCGTGCCGCCGTGCGTGTGCACGGTCACGGGCGAATCGAGCAGGCCGCGCCGGATGCCGGCCGCGACCGCCGCACACGCGCCGGTGCCGCACGCGAGCGTCTCGCCCGCCGCGCGTTCGTACACGCGCAGCCGCACTTCGCTGCGCGACACGATCTGCATGAAGCCGGCGTTCACGCGCTCCGGGAAGCGCGCGTGGTGCTCGATCAGCGGGCCTTCCTCGAGCACCGGATACGCCTCGGCGTCGTCGACGATCTGCACCGCGTGCGGGTTGCCCATCGACACCGTCGAGATCCAGCGCGTCGCGCCGCCGACGTCGAGCGGCCACAACGTGTCGCGGCCCTCGGTGCGGCCGTCGAGGCCCGCCGCATCGAACGGCACCTGCGCCGGCGCGAACACGGGCGCACCCATGTCGACGACGACTTCGCCGTTGTCCTGCATCGTCAGCGTGATCAGGCCCTTCATCACCTGCACGCGCACGCTGCGCTTGTCGGTCAGGCCGCGGTCGCTGACGAACTTCACGAAGCAGCGCGCGCCGTTGCCGCAATGTTCGACCTCGCCGCCGTCGCAATTGAAGATCCGGTACTTGAAATCGACGCCGTCGACGGTCGGTTTTTCGACGAGCAGCAACTGATCGGCGCCGATGCCGAAGTGGCGGTTGGCGAGCGCGCGCACCTGCGCTTCGGTGAGCGGCGGCAATGCGCGCGAATAGCCGTCGAGCACGACGAAGTCGTTGCCCGCGCCGTGCATCTTGGTGAACGAGAGTTTCACTGGGTCCGGATTTCCATGGCGAACAAGGCGGTCAGCGCGGCGCGCGCGACGCCGCGCCATGCCGGGCGGCCTCGTTCGTCGTGCTGATCTCAACCGCAAATGATACATGGAGCCGACAGGGGCGTCCTGCGCGGGCGTTCCGGGCATTTTCGTACTCGTTCAATTGATGAGGCCACCCGGCGATTCGTATTGTTTCGCCATACGTTTCGCCATACGCCCTGTCAACCTCCAGCGAGCTCATTCAAGCCATGAACCGCATCTTCAATCCGCCCCATCGGGGCGACACGCTGCGCGACGACGTGCTGCCGGCGCTCGGCCTGACCGTCACCGAGGCCGCGTCGCAGCTGGGCGTGACGCGTGCCGCACTGTCGCGGATCCTGCACGGCCATGCCGGCATCTCGCCGGAAATGGCGCTGCGCCTCGAAGCGTGGCTCGGCGAGGAAAACGGGGGGCGGGCCGATCTGTGGCTCGCGCAGCAGGCGGCCCACGATCTGTGGCGGGCGCGCGCGAAGGGCGCGCCGAAGGTGGCGAGGGCGCGGGCGCGCGTGTGACGGCCCGCCTGCGAACGTCTTCCGGCGGGGTCAGTACAGGCTCGGCTCGCCGGCCGGGCGCGTCTTGAAGCGCTTGTGGACCCAATAGTATTGCTCGGGCATCAGCGGGATCTGTTCCTCGAGGAATTCGTTCATCCGCCGCGCGTCGAGATCGTCGTCGCCCGTCGGGTAGTGATCCCACGGCTTGAATACCTTCAGGCGATAACCCTTGTAGTTCGGCAGCACCTCGCCGATGAACGGCACGACCTGCGCGCGGCCCGTCTTCGCGAGCCGGCCGACCGCCGTCAGCGTGCACGCGGGCACGCCGAAGAACGGGACGAACGTCGAATTGCGCAGCCCGTAATCCATGTCGGCGCCGAGCATCACCGGCTTGCGGTCGCGCAGCCAGCGCAGCACGACGCGCGCGCTGTCCGCGCGGCCGACCATCTCGGCGTCGAAACGCCCGCGCGCCTTCTTCGCCTCTTCCTCGAGCACGGCGTTCGAGAACGGCTGGTAGAGCGACCCGCAGCGGCGGTGGAGCGAACGGTTCAGCCAGATCGAGCCGGCTTCGATGCCGACGAAGTGCAGGCCGAGGAACAGCGTCGGCGGCAGGTCCGGATCGTCGAGGTCGACCGCGCTGTCGACCTGGATCAGCTTCGCGAGCTTTTTCTCCGAGCCGAACCACTGCACGCTGCGCTCGACGTAGCTGCGGATCGCATGGCGGAAATGCTGGCCTGCCACTTCCTCGCGGCGTGCGTCGCTCCAATCCGGGAAGCAGAGTTTCAGATTGGTGTGTACGATGCGTTTTCGCCGGCTGGGGATCTTGTAGAGCAGCCAGCCGAGACCATCGCCGAACCGTGCGGTCAGGCCGTACGGCAACAGGGCGAGCAGTTTCAGCAAGCCAATGGCGAGGTGCGTGCCTAGACGACCTAGCATGCGAAACCTCCGTGGGACCGGCTGGCCGGCGCGTTGCGAACAGGTAGGTGAGACAGCGGAAGATGCAGCACGGGCGGCGCTCTGTGACAATTCAGGAAAGCCGCTATAATACGGGCTTCGCCGAGTTAACTGACAACTTGCGGGGCGAAGCCGGTTGGCGTCATACGCGCTACCCGGTCCTGGTAATCCGCTAAAGCGTCGCCGCTTCAGGCCCAACGAAGCTGGCTACGTGAAACCAACCGTAACCACACAGGAGCCTGAAAAAGTGGCAAACGATTATCTCTTCACGTCCGAATCCGTCTCCGAAGGCCATCCGGACAAGGTCGCGGACCAAATCTCGGACGCGATCCTCGACGCCATCCTCGAGCAAGACAAGTATTCCCGCGTCGCGGCGGAAACGCTGTGCAACACGGGTCTCGTCGTCCTGGCCGGTGAAATCACCACGACGGCCAACATCGACTACATCCAGATCGCGCGCGACACGATCAAGCGCATCGGCTACGACAACACCGACTACGGCATCGACTACAAGGGTTGCGCGGTGCTCGTCGCGTACGACAAGCAGTCGCCGGACATCGCCCAGGGCGTCGATCGTGCACACGACGACAACCTCGATCAGGGCGCGGGCGACCAGGGCCTGATGTTCGGTTACGCGTGCGATGAAACGCCGGAACTGATGCCGCTGCCGATCTACCTGTCGCACCGTCTCGTCGAGCGCCAGGCCAGCCTGCGCCGCGACGGCCGCCTGCAATGGCTGCGCCCGGACGCGAAGTCGCAGGTCACCGTCCGCTACGTCGACGGCAAGCCGCATTCGATCGACACCGTCGTGCTGTCGACGCAGCACGCACCGGACATCGAACTGCCCGCGCTGCGCGAAGCCGTGATCGAGGAAATCATCAAGCCGACGCTGCCGGCCGACCTGATCAAGGGCGACATCAAGTTCCTGGTGAACCCGACCGGCCGGTTCGTGATCGGCGGCCCGCAGGGCGATTGCGGCCTGACCGGCCGCAAGATCATCGTCGATACGTACGGCGGTGCCGCACCGCACGGCGGCGGCGCGTTTTCGGGCAAGGATCCGTCGAAGGTCGACCGTTCGGCTGCGTACGCAGGCCGCTACGTCGCGAAGAACATCGTCGCCGCCGGCCTCGCGTCGCGCGCGCTGATCCAGGTGTCGTACGCGATCGGCGTCGCCGAGCCGACCTCGGTGATGGTCAACACGTTCGGCACGGGCCGCGTGTCGGATGCGGTGATCACGAAGCTCGTGCGCGAGCATTTCGACCTGCGTCCGAAGGGCATCATCAAGATGCTCGACCTGCTGCGCCCGATCTACGAGAAGACGGCTGCTTACGGCCACTTCGGCCGCGAAGAGCCGGAATTCTCGTGGGAAGCGACCGACAAGGCGCTCGCATTGGCCGAAGCGGCCGGCGTCGAGCCGACGGCACGCGTCGCGTAAGCTTCGTTCGCCTGAAATGAAAAACCCCGGCTAGCCGGGGTTTTTTTATGGGTTCCGATCGTCGGGGCAATCGGACAAACGAACAATGGCGCGACGGCGATCGTCGCGCGCGGTGCCCGCCGGCGTGCGCTCAGCGCGCGCCGAACCCGAACCAGCCGTTGCTGGCCGCGAGGCGGCGCGGACGGTTGACGCGGCGCTGCGGCCCGAGCGTGCGGCGCAGCGCGAGCGCGCGCAGCGACGACGGTTTCTGCAGCAGGGAGCGCAGGCCGGCACGGCGCGAGAACGCCTGTGCACTCATCATCGAGAAAAATGCGTGGAACCACGCACGGATACCGTCCAGCCGGCTGTGTGCGGGCGTGCGCTCGGCCAGCGCCTGCGTGCGTGCGCGGTGATGGCGCAGCGAGCGGGCAGGAGCGGTCGGCACGACGCGCTTCGCAGCGCGGCTGAGACGGGAAGTCAGACGGAATGGCATGTGAACGATGCTTCGCTTGTATGGATGGCGCCCTGGAGAGCGCACTGGTATGAACGGCCTCGGATGACGCAACGGATCTTACTGAAACTCGCTGCGCGCCGCGCCCGCCAGAATTGACAGGCCGCGACAGGCTACAGGGGATTCATGACGGGCAAAAGTCGCGATAAACCCTTGTGCCACAAGGCGTGTGCCGCATACCGCCTGTCGGTGAGGCAGGTGCCGCGACGAACAGTTCCCTTGAGCCGGATCAAATCCGCGATTGGCATGCCCCTGCGTACGACAATGGTGCTGTTCGCGGCATCCGGCGCCGATTTACAATCGTCACATTCACACAATAAACGTCTGGCATCCCATGTCGTCTCCATTGCAGTCGGAATCGATCCGCGCGCAAGTCGCGGAATTGCGCGAGCGCGGCTTTGTCGTCGCGCGTGGCCTCGTCGGCGAAGCGCAGTGCGCGGCGCTCAGGCAGATCGCGGAGCGCCAGTTGCGGGAGGCGGCCGAGCCGATCGAGTTCGAGGCGGATCTGCGCTACCCGGGCGCGCCCGAGTCCAAGCATGCGCCGGGCGGGCATACGGTGCGGCGGCTGCTCGATGCGTATTCACGCGATCCGGCGTTCGCCGAGCGCGCGATCGCACCCGAAATCGGTGCGTGGATGCGCGAGTATTTCGGCGAAGAACCGGTGCTGTCGCGCGCGCATCACAACTGCATGATGACGAAGCATCCCGCGTACGGCAGCCTGACCGGCTGGCATCGCGATTTCCGCTACTGGTCGTTCGAGCGCCCGGACATGGTGTCGGTGTGGCTCGCGCTCGGGCCGGAAACGAACGAGAACGGCGCACTGTGGCTCGTGCCGGGGTCGCATACGGCCGAATTCGGGCCCGAAGCGTTCGACGATGCGAAGTTCTTCCGCAGCGACCTGCCGGCGAACCGGAAGATGATCGATGCGGCCACGTGCCCGTCGCTGCAGACGGGCGACGTGGTGTTCTTCCACTGCAACACGCTGCATTCGGCCGGACAGAACCGCTCCGACCAGGTGAAGTTCTCGCTCGTGTACACCTATCACGGCGCGAGCAACCGGCCGCTACCCGGCACGCGCTCGGCGTCGAAACCGGAAGTGCAGTTCTAGGCTCGGACCGGACGGGCGGTGACACCACCGCGGTCACACGATGCGGTGCATCGCCGGCAGATGAAGCAACGGGCGGCCTGGCCGCCCGTTTCGTTTGGCGCGGCCCGGTCGCACGACGCGGGCCGTGTGTGCATCGCGCGGCGGCGCGATCAGCGTTTGTTGCCCGGCATCGCGAGGCCGATCAGGCCGATGAACGATGCGACGGCGCCGCCCGCGATCAGCAGGATCGTCTTCGTCGCGGGCGAACCGGTGAAGAAGCGCGACACGTTGTCGTTGATCGAATGGAACGACTGGCCGCCGAAATACAGCAGCACGACGCCGCCGACGAGCAGTGCAACCGAGATGACCCGGGACATACCAACCTCGCTGAAACGGTGATTCGAGACGCCGCAGTGTAGGCGACGACCGCGGCCGCGTCCATCGCCGTGCCGCCGTGCGCGATCCGGCCGCTTTCGCTACCATAGTCGTCGTATGACTCCTTCGCCGTCGCCGCGCCGTGTGCGCGGCAAGCGCGACCTTTCCCCCGATGTCCTGACGGAACAGACTCATGGCCTACGAAGCAGCTTCCGAACGTTATGCCGACATGCAATACCGCACCTGTGGCAAATCCGGGCTCAAACTGCCCGCGCTGTCGCTCGGCCTGTGGCACAACTTCGGCGACTCGACGCCGATCTCGACGCAGCGCGAAATCCTGCGCACCGCGTTCGACCTCGGCATCAACCACTTCGATCTCGCGAACAACTACGGGCCGCCGTACGGCAGTGCCGAAACCAACTTCGGCCGGCTGCTGAAGGAGGATTTCCGGCCGTATCGCGACGAGTTGCTGATCTCGACGAAGGCCGGCTGGGACATGTGGCCGGGGCCGTACGGCAGCGGCGGCGGGTCGCGCAAGTACGTGCTCGCGAGCCTCGACCAGAGCCTGCAGCGGATGGGGCTCGACTACGTCGACATCTTCTATTCGCACCGTTTCGACGCGCACACGCCGCTCGAGGAAACGGCGGGCGCGCTCGCGTCGGCCGTGCAGCAGGGCAAGGCGCTCTATATCGGCATTTCGTCGTATTCGGCGGCGAAGACGCGCGAGATGGCCGAGCTGCTCGCGCAGTACAAGGTGCCGCTGCTGATCCATCAGCCGTCGTACAACCTGCTGAATCGCTGGGTCGAAACCGAGCTGCTCGGCACGCTCGACGAGATCGGCACGGGCAGCATCGCGTTCACGCCGCTCGCGCAGGGGCTGCTCACGTCGAAGTACCTGAACGGCGTGCCGGCCGACGCGCGCGTGAACAAGCCGGGCGGCGGCTCGCTGAAGCAGGATCACCTGAGCGCGGACAACCTCGAGCACGTGCGCAAGCTCAACGCGATCGCCGAGCGGCGCGGGCAGAGCCTTGCGCAGATGGCGCTCGCGTGGGTGCTGCGCAACGGCCGCGTGACGTCCGCACTGATCGGCGCGAGCCGTGCGGAGCAGGTGCGTGAAAACGTCGGTGCGCTGAAGCACCTCGAATTCTCGGCGGAGGAACTCGCGGAGATCGATCGTTACGCGACGGAAGGCGGCATCAACCTGTGGGAAAAGCCGTCCACCGATCAGGCGATCTGACCGGCGGTCGATACGGCATGCGAAACATCGCATGTCGTATCAATGGCTCGCGTGCGCCTGTCGCATCGCTGCGGTGCAGCGATGCACGGCACGCACGGGTGGTGCGCCGCTAGATCAGCGCAGGCAGGCCTTCGACGAGCAATACCGCGACGCCGACGCCGAGGATGACGCCCAGTACGCGTAGCAAGTTGTGGCGGAATTCGGTTGCGCACGGCACCGCGCCGAGAAATAGCGCTCCGGCCAGCGCCATCGGAATCAACAGGATGAAGTCGCCGATCGTGAAGTAGGTTGTCATGCGTGTCTCCAGTGTCGGCCGGAGTTAGCGCTTCAGCGCTTACTCCGGCCCCATGCCGGGTGTTTCTAGTATGGGTCGCGACCCGATTGCGAGTGGGCCGGTCAATTCGAGTATAGGCAACCGGCAGCGCTTTTCGCTATCCGAACCATTAAAAATCAGCGGAATGCCCGGCGTATCACGCATTTTCCCCGCAAGTCAGACGAACGCCTTGCGCACAACTTTCCCGTGCCTTTCGATTTCTGCGGATTCGTCGCATGTGTCCGGTGCGTGCCGCCGCACCCGCGGGCGCGGCGGCACGCCCGCTCATGCGCGGTCGGGTTGCACGCGGGTAGCCGGCGCGCGAAACACGAGCGCGAGCCCCGCGATGATCGCGCCCATGCCCGCGAGCGCGAGCGGCTCGGGCCGGTTGCCGAGCCACACGGCATCCATCAGCGTGGTGACGACGGGCACGAGATAGAACAGGCTCGTCACATTGACGAGATCGCCGCGCTGCATCAACCGGTAGAACAGCAGTTGCGCGATCACCGAAATCACGATGCCGAGCCACAGCAGCGGGATCGCGAATGCCCAGCTCATGTCGAGCGACACCGGCCGGAACGGCACGATCGCCACGCACAGCGCGAGACCGATCGCATTCTGCAACGGCAGCACGTCGGCGGGCGCCGCCCGCACGCGCTTTTGCAGCAGCGAGCCGGCGGTCAGCGCGACGAGCGCGGTGAGCCCGCACGCGATGCCCGCGAGCGACAGGCCGCCGTCGCCCACGCCGCGGCACACGACGAGCGCGAGGCCGGCGAGCGACAGCGCGAGCCCCGCGATGCGCACGGGCTGCCAGCGTCGCTCGACGAGCGCGAGCGTGAGGATCGGCTGCACGCCGAGGATCGTGGCGAGCACACCCGGCGCGATCCCGCGTTCGAGCGCGAGCAGGTAGAAGATCGAATAGCCGCCCATCATCAGCAAGCCGGTCAGCGCGGCCATGCGCCGTTCGCCGCGCGGCGGCAGCCAGCGTTTGCGCACGAAAGCCAGCCCGAGCAGCACGAGCGATGCAAGAGCGAAACGTGCGGTGAGAAAGACGAACGCGGATGCGTGACGCAGACCGAGTTCAGCGAAGATCGCGCCGCTGCTCCACAGCAGCACGAAGAGCGACGTCGCACCATGCGCGGCGAGCGCGCGTTTGAACGAAACCATGTGAATCCACCTGTCGAACGGATCGGAACGTTCCATTCGCGCGCGCAGCAGCGAGCCGTGCGTCACGACGCACGAATGCAAGCCTGCGGGCGAATGGAAGACGAAACGGAAGCCGGCTGGTCAGCCGGCGCGTGCCGCCGGAGGGGGCGGCGCGGCGCCGACGAGCGGCGGTGCGACAGGAGGAGGAAGAACCGACGGATGCGCGCACGCCTGCGGCCGCGAGTCGAACTGCGGCCGGGATTTTGCAAGGGCGGACGTGAGCGGATGCATCGGATCGGAATGCGCTGGAACGCGAATGAGCATCAAAGGTACCGCAAGGCCGGCATCGGACGCAACCACTGTCGGCGGCATCGCATGACGCAGCACGGCGCGCGGTGAAGCACGCGGCAATGCGGGCGGTGCGTGCGCAACCGTCGTCGTGCCGGTTGCGTTCGAGGTACGGGGAAGGCGATGACGGCGCGGCGTCGATCGGCCACGGCGTTCGCGCGAAACTTCCCGGTGATGCGGCACCGGCCCGCGACGCGCGCGCGGCATGCGTCACGGGCGCGTCGCGGTGCCGACGCGGATTCGGCGGGCAGTCACATTCGACAGGGTATGATGGGGGTAACCGGGCGGGCAAGCGCCTGTCCGGCGCAGTGGTTGATTGGAGACATTCGACGAATTCGCGGCACTTCGCCTGCTTCTTCTTCTTTTCGCGCTTCGATAAACCGTGAACAATGGGATTACGCGCAACGCTCCGACGAGAGCGCGCGGATCGTGCATTTGCCGGCTCGTCACCGAGCCGGGTTTCAAGAGTCAAGAGTGGGGAACCATCATGCATGTCGGGTCGATTGTCTGCACTACCCATATCGCTGTGCCGAAGGGCGCACGCGGCATCGTCCAGCGCATCCTGGGCGACATGGCCATGGTGACCTGGTACGCGGGCGTACCGGGCGAGTCGAAGGAACTCAACACCGAGCCGTTCTTTCTCGAGGACCTGATCGACACCGGCGAATCCGTGCTGCCGGCCGGCGCGGCGCTTCACTGAGCGCATACGCCGCACCGGGCGCTCGTCTTTCGGCCCGGCTGGCGGCACAATGCGGGGCATGAAAGACGTCACTTCCGCTCCCGCTTCTCCTGCCGGCCCGCCGTTCGCCGGACTCACGCCCGAGTGCGTGCTCGACGCGCTCGACAGCGTGTTGATGCCGGCCGGCCTGCGCACCGACGGGCGCCTGCTCGCGCTCAACAGCTACGAAAACCGCGTGTATCAGGTGGGCATCGAAGACGGTCCGCCGGTCGTCGCGAAGTTCTACCGTCCGGCCCGCTGGTCGGACGAAGCGATCCTCGAGGAACACGCGTTCGTCGCCGAGCTCGCCGCGCGCGAGATCCCGGCGGTGCCCGCGCGCGCATTCGACGGTCGCACGCTGCATGCGTTCGACGGTTTCCGCTTCTCGATCTTCGAGCGGCGCGGCGGACGCGCGCCTGACCTCGACCGCAGCGACACGCTCGAATGGCTCGGCCGCTTCATCGGCCGGATCCATGCGGTCGGTGCGACGCAGCCGTATGTCGCGCGTCCCGTGCTCGATATCGGTACGTTCGGCTATGAGCCGCGCGACTACCTGCTCGCGCACGATTTCATTCCGGTCGATGTGCGGTCCGCGTACGAGACCGCCGTGACGCTCGCGCTCGAAGGCGTCGAGGCCGCGTTCGAGCGGGCGGGCGAGATCCGCCTGCTGCGCACGCACGGCGACTGTCATCCGAGCAACGTGCTGTGGACCGATGCCGGCCCGCACTTCGTCGACTTCGACGACAGCCGGATGGCGCCCGCGATCCAGGATCTGTGGCTGTTGCTGCCGGGCGATCGCGAAGGTGCGTCGCGGGCGCTCGCGGACCTGCTGGCCGGCTACGAGGATTTCTGCGAATTCGAGCCGCGCGAGTTGCATCTCGTCGAAGCGCTGCGCACGTTGCGGCTGATCCACTACGCGGCATGGCTCGCGCGGCGCTGGGACGATCCCGCCTTCCCCGCCGCATTCCCGTGGTTCAACACGCACCGCTACTGGGAAGCACGCGTGCTCGAGTTGCGCGAGCAGATCGGCGCGATGCAGGAAGGGCCGCTCTGGCCCGTATGACGGCGCGCGCGGCACCGGCGCCGCGCGGCCTGCCGGTGCGGGCCGCCGCGCGATGCGCGCGGCCCGTTCGATCCCGTCCGTTCAGAACTTCATCATCAGCTTGATCAGCGCGGCGAAGCGCTTGCCGTACGGCGGCGCGAGCAGGTTGCGCGCGTTCAGGCGCGCCTGCGTGAGTACCGGCTTCATCTTCGAGAACGTCACGAAGCCGTCGTAGCCGTGATACGCGCCCATGCCGCTCGCACCGACCCCGCCGAACGGCAGGCTGCCGCACGCGATGTGCATCAGCGTTTCGTTGATCGACACGCCGCCCGAGATCGTTTCGCGCATCACGCGGTCGATCGTGCCGCCGTCCTCGTCGAACAGGTAGAGCGCGAGCGGACGCGGGCGCGCATTCACGTATGCGATCGCTTCGTCGAGCCGCTCGTACGGCACGAGCGGCAGCAGCGGCCCGAAGATTTCCTCCTGCATCAGCTGCGACGCGGCCGGCACCTGCGTGACCGCGCACGGCACGAAGCGGCGCGATGCAGGATCGGATTGCGCGTCGGACAGCGGATGCAGCTGCGCGCCGGCCGCCTGCGCCTCGCTGGCGAGCTGCTGCAGCCGGGCGTAGTGGCGCGGCGACACGATCGTCGTGTAGTCGCCGTTGGCCGACAGGTCGGGGTACATCTTCGCGAACCGTGCCCGCGCGCGCTCGATGAACGCGGCTTCCATCCCGCGCGGCAGCAGCACGTAGTCGGGCGCGATGCAGGTCTGGCCCGCGTTCAGCGTCTTGCCCGCGACGATCGCGTCGACCGCCGCATCGAAGCGCGCGTTCGGCCCGACGATGGCCGGCGACTTGCCGCCGAGTTCGAGCGTGACGGGCGTGAGGTTGTCGGCGGCCGCGCGCATCACGTGGCGGCCGACGTGCGTCGAACCGGTGAACAGCAGATGATCGAACGGCAAGCCGCTGAACGCGGCGCCCACTTCGGCATCGCCGTTCACGACCGCGACGTGGTCGCGCGTGAAGGTCTTCGCAATGAGCTGCTCGAACAGTGCCGACGTGCGCGGCGTCAGTTCGGACATCTTGATGATCGCGCGGTTGCCGGCCGCGAGCGCGCAGATCAGCGGGCCGGCCGCGAGCAGCACCGGGTAGTTCCACGGTACGACGATGCCGACCACGCCGAGAGGCTGCGGAATCACCTTCGCGCGCGCCGGGCGCAGCCACTTGTTCATCGGCTTGCGGATCGGTTTCATCCAGCGCTTGCCGTGCTTGAGCGCGTCGTCGATCTCTTCCTTCGCCATCCAGATTTCCGACAGCAGCACTTCCTGCTTCGCGCGATGACCGAAATCGGCGCTGATTGCCTCGGCGAGTGCGTCCGCGTGGTCGATCAGCATCGTGCGCAGCGCGCGCAAGTGCTGCACGCGCGTTTCCCAAGCCGGGTACGGTGCGCGCAGGTAGGCCGCGCGCTGGTCGCGCAGCAGCGACGTCAGTGCATCGACCGACGGCAGCGCTTGCGGGGCCAGTTCGGGCAGGTCGTTCTTCATGTCGTCTCCTCCAGTTGGGCCTGGCTGGTCGGCCGGCCGTCACGCCGCACGCGCACGCTCGGCGAGCGCGGCGACGCGGATCGGGGTGGTGCGTGTCGCGCGGCGCGGGGCCGGATGCGACGTGTGCTCGAAAACCGGTTCATGCGTGCAGCGGGCGTCGCATCCACGCGACGGTATGTGCATCCGGAAACCGTGTTGCGGCGCGTGGGCATGCAGTGCGATGCAACCGTTGCCGGGCGCGCGACGCCGCGGCGCGACCGCCCGCCTGCACACCGAAGCGGGGCGGCGCGACGGGGCCGTCCAACCATGCCGCGGCGCATCGGGCCGCCGCGGCGACAAACCGTCCAAACGGTCGGCGACGACGCGTGCCGTTCGATTTCGATCGACTGCGCGCATGACGCGGGGCATCTCCGCGCGGGCAGCCGTTTGAAATGAAATGCGGGCTGCGCGCATCGCATCCGGACAACCCGGTCGGCACGCGGCCTGCAGAACCTGGCGCTGCATCGTCGTCTCTCCCGTTTCGCGACGGATCGGCTTCTCGTGGCCGGCGCGTCGCGCAAAGCGATTCGATACATCTTAAATTTAGTTCACGCGAGCGTTTAGAGGAATCGCTCTTGAATCCGCGCGCCGCGCGCACGGTGGCGATTCCTACAATGCCCGAACACTACAAAGACGTGGTCGCGCGGCGGTGCCGGGCGCCTTCCATGAGACGACGGAGATGTGACATGCAATACGACTACATCATCGTAGGCGGCGGGTCGGGCGGGTCGAGCCTGGCAGGCCGTCTCGCCGATGCCTGCCCCGATGCGACGATCGCGCTGATCGAGGCCGGCTCGCATACGGAGCGCAACCTGCTCGTCAACATGCCGGTCGGCATCGCGGCGCTGGTACCGTTCAAGCTCGGCACGAACTACGGCTACGAGACGGTGCCGCAGCCGGGCCTCGGCGGGCGGCGCGGCTACCAGCCGCGCGGGCGCGGGATGGGCGGCTCGAGCGCGATCAACGCGATGATCTACACGCGCGGCCACCCGGGCGACTACGACGAATGGGCGCAGCTCGGCGCGACGGGCTGGGGCTGGCAGGACGTGCTGCCGTATTTCCGGCGCGCGGAAGGCAACGAACGTGGCGCCGATGCGTGGCACGGCGCGGACGGCCCGCTGTCGGTGTCGGATCTGCGCTTTCGCAATCCGTTCTCCGAACGATTCATCCAGGCCGCGCATGCGGCCGGTTATCCGCTGAACGACGACTTCAACGGCGCGACGCAGGAAGGCGTCGGCTTCTATCAGGTCACGCACCGCGACGGCTCGCGCTGCAGCGTCGCGCGTGCGTATATCTACGGCCGCAACCGGCCGAACCTGCACGTGATCACCGATGCGACGGTGCTGCGCGTCACGTTCGACGGCAAGCGCGCGGCCGGCGTCGCGGTCGCGCGCAACGGGCGCGTCGAGACGCTCGACGCGCGCGCGGAAGTGATCCTGTCGGCCGGCGCGTTCAATTCGCCGCAACTGCTGATGTGCTCGGGAATCGGCCCGGCCGAGCAACTGCGCCGGCACGGAATCGCGGTCGTGCAGGATGCGCCGGACGTCGGCACGAACCTGATCGACCATATCGACTTCATCATCAACACGCGCGTGAATTCGTCGGAACTGGTCGGCGTGTGCCTGCGCGGGATCGCGAAGATGACGCCCGCGCTCGCGCGCTATTTCTCGAGCCGCACCGGGATGATGACGAGCAACGTCGCGGAGGCCGGCGGCTTCATCAAGAGCGATCCGTCGCTCGAGCGCCCCGACCTGCAGCTGCATTTCTGCACGGCGCTCGTGGACGACCACAACCGCAAGATGCACTGGGGCTTCGGCTATTCGCTGCACGTGTGTGCGCTGCGGCCGTTCAGCCGCGGCACGGTGACGCTCGCGACCGGCGATGCGCGTGACGCACCGCTGATCGATCCGCGCTTCTTCAGCGATTCGCGCGATCTCGACCTGCTCGTGCGGGGCACGCAGGCGATGCGCAGAATCCTGTCGCAGGCGCCGCTCGCGTCGCAGGGCGGGCGCGAGCTGTACACGCGGGCGGACCAGAGCGAAGCGGAGCTGCGCAAGACGATCGTCGAGCATGCCGACACGATCTACCACCCGGTCGGCACCTGCCGGATGGGGTCGGACGCGCACGCGGTCGTCGATCCGCAACTGCGCGTGCGCGGCGTCGAAGGATTGCGCGTGGTGGACGCGTCGGTGATGCCGACGCTGGTCGGCGGGAACACGAATGCGCCGTCGGTGATGATCGGCGAACGCGCGGCGGACTTCATCGTCGCGGCGCGCAAGGGCGGTGTGTCGCGCGGCGAGGCGGCTGCCGCGGTGCACGGCCGCTGAGCGGCGCGCGCACGCGGGCAGTCATGCTCAGGCAAACGTATCGACGAGGCCGGCGCGGCTCACGCTCGCGGCGACCGGTGCGGATTGCGCAGCGTCGACCGGTGCATCGACGGCTGACGATCCGCCGCTCCCGCGCCGCGACGACTGCCCGCCGGCGAAGGACGATTGCGGGTTCTGCTGCTGCGAAGCGAAGCCGCCGTCGCTGACGGTCGCGCTGCCCAGGCCGAGCCCGCCCGATTCCATCGCTTCGCGCAGCTTCGGCAGCGCGGCTTCGACCGCGTCGCGCACCTGCGCGTGCTGCGACACGAACAGCGCGTGCGCGTGATTGTCCGCGACACGCAGCACGACCTGCAGCGGCCCGAGATCGGGCGGGTTGAGCGTCAGCTCGGCGCTCTGCTGGTGCGCATTCGACAGGAACACGACCTTCTGGCTCAGCGCGTCCGTCCAGTCCGGGGTGCCGACGTGCGGGGCGAGCACGTGCGCGTTCGCCGCGGCGATCGCGCCCGCGGCCGGCGACAACTGCAGGTTCGCCTGTGTCGCGGCGGCCGCCGTTGCACCGGCCGCGAGCGTCGCGCTGGCGGCCGGATCCGTCGCGTCGCCGGCTGCCGCGAGCGCGTGCTGCTCGCCCGACTGCGCGTTCGCGTTGGCCTGCAGCGCCTGCGCGGTGGCCTGCGCCGGCGTTTGCTGGGTCGCGAGCGCCCCCTTCGCGTCGGCGAGGGTGCGGTCGAAGGTCGGGACCTTCGGTGTCAGCGGTGCGGTGGCGCCGGTCGATGCGGTCGATGCCGGCGCCGATGCCGACGTGGTTGCGCCGGCCGCGGGTATCGCGATCGCGCCGGAGCCGCCCGTCAGCCTGTCGAGCGCGGTCTGCAGCGCATCGCGGCCCGACGCGGTCGCGGCCGGCTGGGCGGCCGCGGCGGCGTCCGTGGCCGCGTGATCCGCCAGCGTGGCCGTGGCGTCGGGCTGGCCGGACACGGCCGCCTTTTGTGCCGCGGCGGCGGCGGCAGCCGGATCGACCGGCGCCGCGTTGTCCATGCGCGCCTGCAGTTGCGCCTGCACGGCCGCGGCGGCCGCGAGCGCGGCGGCGTCGGGGTTGGCGGCGGCGTTCGTGGTCGTATCGTCGGTTGCGTCGTCGTCATCGGTCGCGGACGGCTTCGTGCCGGCGGCCGACTTCGACGAAGCCTGTTTCGTCGAAGCATCCGGCACGTCGGCATTCGACGAATCGCGACGCGTGACGACGCTTTGCTTCAGCGTCTGCGCGAACGGCACGGCGGCCGTGGCATCGTTGCCGGCGGCGGTGCCGGATGAGCCCGAGCCGCGGGCGGCCTGGATTGCGGTGCCGGCGGTGTCGAGCAGCGCGCCGAGCAGGGGCAGGGGAGGCATGACGTTCTCTCGTTCGAATGCGGTGGTCGGTTACGACGAACGGGCCGCGTCGGCCCGCATGCGCAGGATCTTCGCGGCGTGTTCGTCGGCATCGCGCTGCTCGCGCCGGGCTTCGCGCTTCGCTTCCTGCGCGACGCCGCGCGCCTGCAGGATTTCATACGAGCCGACGGTGCGTTTCTTCTGTTGCCAGTTCGGGCGTGCTTCGTCGATACGGACTTCGGCCGCGGCCAGCACGCTGCGCTGCTGCGCGATCGCGGCGTCGAGCGTGTCGATGAACGCCTGGAAATTGCGCCAGTTGCCGGCCGGCATCCCGTGCTGGGCGGATTGCGAGAAGCGCGCGTGGTATTCGTCGCGGTAGCGCAGCAGCGCGTCGAGCTGCTCGGCGGCCGCGGTGCGGTCGCGCTGCGCGGTGCCGAGCTGCTTCGCGGCCGAGTCGAGGTCGTCCTGCGCGCGGTCGAGCAGCAACTGAAGGGGAAAGCCGTGAGCCATCTGGATCAGCCTCCGTAAGCGTCGAACAGTGCATCGAGCCCGGCGAGGCTCGACGCGAACGGCGCGCATTCGCGAAAGCCCTGCTGGAGGAACGCCTCGATGCGCGGATAGAGCGCGATCGCGCGGTCGAGCTGCGCGTCGCGGCCGGGCGCGTACGCGCCGACCGCGATCAGGTCGCGATTGCGCTGGTAGCGCGACAGCATCTGCTTGAACTGCCGGACGTGGTCGAGATGCGTTTCGTCGATCAGCGCGGTCATCGCGCGGCTGATCGACGCCTCGATGTCGATCGCCGGATAGTGGCCGGCCTCGGCAAGCGCACGCGACAGCACGACGTGGCCGTCGAGGATCGCGCGCGCCGAATCGGCGATCGGGTCCTGCTGGTCGTCGCCTTCGGTCAGCACCGTGTAGAACGCGGTGATCGAGCCGCCGCCCTCCGGCCCGTTGCCGGTGCGCTCGACGAGCGCCGGCAGCTTCGCGAACACCGACGGCGGGTAACCCTTGGTCGCGGGCGGCTCGCCGATCGCGAGCGCGATCTCGCGCTGCGCCATCGCGTAGCGCGTCAGCGAATCCATCAGCAGCAGCACGTGCTTGCCCTGGTCGCGGAAATACTCGGCGAGCGACGTCGCATAGGCCGCGCCCTGCATCCGCAGCAGCGGCGATACGTCGGCCGGCGCCGCGACGACGACCGAGCGTGCGAGCCCGTCCTCGCCGAGGATCTGTTCGATGAACTCCTTCACTTCGCGGCCGCGTTCGCCGATCAGCCCGATCACGATCACTTCCGCGCTCGTGTAGCGCGCCATCGTGCCGAGCAGCACCGACTTGCCGACGCCGGAGCCGGCGAACAGGCCCATCCGCTGGCCGCGGCCGACGGTGAGCAGCGCGTTGATCGCACGCACGCCGACGTCGAGCACGTGGTGGATCGGTTCGCGCTCGAGCGGGTTGATCGACGGCGCCGACAGCGGCGCGTCGACCTTCGACGCGAGCGGGCCGAGGCCGTCGAGCGGGCGGCCCGACGCGTCGACGACGCGCCCGAGCATCTCCCAGCCGACCGGCAAACGCTTCGCGCCCGCGAGCGGATCGGCCACCGGTGCGGTTTCGCGGGGCCAGACGCGCGCACCGGGCAGCACGCCGGCGACGTCGGTGGTCGGCATCAGGAACAGGCGGTCGCCGGCGAAGCCGACGACTTCCGCTTCCGCGTGCGGCAGCGTGCTGCCGGGCGGCAGTTCGATCGTGCATTCGGCGCCGACCGACAGGCGCAGCCCGATCGCCTCGAGCACGAGGCCGGCCGCGCGCGTCAGGCGGCCGCACGGGCGCAGCGGCAGCGCGCGGTGGCTGCGCGCGGCGAGGCCGTTCAGGTGCGTGCGCCAGTGCGTGAGATGCGGGTTGTGCGGCGCGCGCGGCGCGTGCCCGGCGGGCGGCGTGGCGCCGGAAGCGTCGGCCGCTGCGGCGGCACCGTGCGGGTGTGCGTCATGAGTGTCGTGTGCGGCGTCGGGGCCGAACGACGCGAGCGCGAGCTCGCGTTCGAGCGGCGTCAGGCCGTCGTGCGCGAGCGCTTCGGGCGGCCGCGTCACCACGTGCTCACCTTGCCGATCGCGGCGGCGACGCGCTGCCAGCGCGTGGGCAGCGTCGCGTCGACCTCGCCGGTCGCGGCGTGCGCGCGGCAGCCGCCGCGCTCGATCGACGCGTCGGTGCGCACGTTCCAGCCGAGCGTATCGAGATCGTCCTGCAGATAGGCTTCGACGACGGGCAGGTCGGCCGGATTCACCGCGAGATGCGGCGCGCCGGACAGCGCGGGTTCGGCCGCGAGCACGTCGCGCACGGCTGCGACGAGCGCGGCCGGGTCGTGCTTCACGTGCTGGCGCACGACCTGTTGCGCGATGTCGAGCGCGAGCTGCGCGATGTCGGCGGCCAGATCGTGCTCGACGCTCGATACGGCCTCGCGGAACGACGCGGCGAGCGCCGCGAGCTGC
>NZ_WIXR01000035.1:80310-80448 GCF_019425585.1 Burkholderia sp. COPS
GCTGCGCGGCCTGTTCGCGCGCGTCGGCCTGGCCGGCTTCGAACCCCTGTGCGCGGCCCTGCTCGAAACCGGCCTGATAGCCGAGCGCCTGGCCTTCGACGTGGCCGGCCGCATGGCCTTCGGCGTGCGCGGCGTCGC
>NZ_WIXR01000036.1:0-44753 GCF_019425585.1 Burkholderia sp. COPS
TCGCCGGAGCCGAGCCCGAGGATGAAGCGTCCGCCCGACAGCGTCGCGACCGACAGCGCGCCTTTCGCGATATGCAGCGGATGGCGCAGCGGCAGCACGATCGCGCCGCTGGCGAGTGCAATCCGGCGCGTGCGTGACGCCAGTGCGCCGAGCAGGACCCACGGGTCGAGGTGGCCGACCGGGTCGGGATAGTCGGCGCTGTTCAGCGGCACGTCGCGCATCGCGTCTTTTCGGCCGGGCAGCTGTCGATCGGCCTCACGTTGCCGCTGCTTCGCACCGGCCATGTCGTCGCCGACTTCGACGAGCAACTCGAACTCGCGGCGCTGGCCGACACGCTCGGCTTTCGCGCGCTGTGGATTCGCGACGTGCCGCTGAACAGCGCCGACTATCCCGACCCGGTCGGCCACCTCGACCCGTGGGTCCTGCTCGGCGCACTGGCGTCACGCACGCGCCGGATTGCACTCGCCAGCGGCGCGATCGTGCTGCCGCTGCGCCATCCGCTGCATATCGCGAAAGGCGCGCTGTCGGTCGCGACGCTGTCGGGCGGACGCTTCATCCTCGGGCTCGGCTCCGGCGACCGGCCGCCCGAATATGCGGCGTTCGGTGTCGACGCGGAAACGCGCCGCGACCGGTACCGCGCGCACTGGGACGTCGTCGCGGCCGCGCTCGGCGTGCCATCGCGCGTGCTGCCCGACGAGGCGCCGCCCGATGCGCCCGACTTCACGCTGCTGCCTCGCGGCGCCGACGCGGTGCCGATGCTGGCGGTCGGCTCGGGCGGGCAAAGCGTCGACTGGATCGCGCGTCACTCGATCGGCTGGATGACGTATCACCGCGATCCGGACACGCAACGCGCACGCTATTCGATGTGGCGCGCGGCGGTTGAAAGGCTCGCGTCGCCGGCCTTTCGCGCGTTCGGCGTGTCGATGCGCGTCGACCTCGTCGCGGATCCCGATGCGCCGGCCACCGCATTGCCGCTCGGTTATGCAACCGGACGCCGCGCATTGATCGACATCCTGCGGAACATGCGCGCGGCAGGCACGCATCACGTCACGCTGAATCCGGGCTCCGACCGACCCGTGCGCGACGTCATCGAAGAAATCGCGGAACACGTCCTGCCGGTTTTTCACGACGGGGAAGCGTGATTTGGCAGGATTCCGGATGAATTCGGCGCGATGCGCGCGGCGCTCGCCGTTGCCCGCAAGCGGGCATTACGCGCGCCTGACACGCCGGCAATCGAGTCGCCTCACCCTCCCTGCGTCAGCCACATGACTGCGGAAACGCGCCGCGAACGGCCGTGCCGCGTCGTGCATGCCCGATTCGAATGATCGTCGACGGAACTATTCGGTTCCGGGCGCGATCATGTTAACTTCCCGTCCATCGTTCAGCCCGGCGGGCCGCGCGCCGATGCGCGCCCGCATGCCCACTCCATGCGACATATCCTCCTCGGCTGGCTGCTTGCCACCGTCGTCACGGCCGCTCACGCGGCCGCTCCCGCCCCGGCCGCCGCGTCGGCCGCTTCCGGCACCGCGCCCGCGCTGACGCCGCAACAGGCTCGGCAGGCACTCGACGTGCTCGAAAATCCCCGCGATCGTGCGCAGGTCGAAACGACGCTGCGTGCGATCGCGGCCGTCGGCGCGCTGAGCGCACCCGCGGTCGTTGCAAGCAATGCGGCGGCGGCCAGCGGCGCATCGGCTGCCGCGGCCCCGGGCGCGCTCACGTCGAACGGGCTCGCGTCGATGCTCGTCCGGCAGGGATCGCGCTGGGCCACCGAAATCGGCGGCGCGCTGAAGGAGTCGCTGCACTCGCTGCTCGATGTCGGCTCGGTCGGAAGCTGGTGGCACGACAGGCTGGTGCGAGCCGACGAGCGCGCGGATCTCGCGCACGCGTTCTGGATCATCGTCGCCGTGCTCGTGCCCGCGCTCTTCGTCGAATGGTTGGCAAAGCGGCTGTTGCGACGCGCGCTGGCCGCGGTGGCCGCACGGCGTGCCGACACGTCGCGCCGCACCGCGCCGGACTCCGCCACGCCCGATGACGACGACGCGCCGCCGGACACCCCCGCCAAACCCGACGCCGCCGATCCCGCCAATGCACCCGACACCGCCCCCGCGTCGTCACCAGGCCGAGGCCACGCACGCCGCCACACCACGCTGCTGCACCGGATGCCGCGCGCGCTCGTCAGCCTTGCGTTGCGGGCCGTGCCGCTGCTCGTGTTCGTCGGTGTCGCGAGCCTGACGATGTCCGCGATCGGAGAGACGGGCACCCCGATCGAATCCGCGCTCGAAGCGCTGATCGACATCTACGTGATCTGCCGGCTCGTCACGATCGTCAGCCGGCTGTTCTTCCAGCCCGATGCGCGGCAATTGCGGTTGCTGCACATCAGCGATGCGTGGGCCGATTTCGCGCAACGCTCGATCGCGCGGATCGTGATCGTGGTCGGCGCCTGCACGGCCGCTGTCGAGATCGCCGCGAGCTTCGGCCTCAGCGAGGCCGGTCATGTCGCCCTGCTGAAAGCCGTCGCGCTCGTCGGGCACCTGATGGTGTCGGCGCTGATCCTGCGGTGCCGCCAGCCGGTCGCCGCGCGGATTCGCGCGGCCGGCGACGACCGTGCGTCCTTCGAGATGGTCGCGAATGCGCTCGCGGACGCGTGGGCCCCTGTGTCGGTATTCATCGTGATGGCGCTGTGGTTCGTGTGGGCGCTCGACGTCCACAACGGCTATCGCGTGCTGATCACGCTCGGCGGCCGCTCGATCGCCGTGATGATCGGCATGCGGATGGTCTCGATCGTCGTGTTCGGCGCGCTCGCGCGGCTGTTCCAGGGCCGCGACGAAGACCGCACGCTCGTCCACCTGCACGCGTACCGCTACTACCCGCTGCTGCGCCAGATCGTGTCGGGCGCGATCGGCATCGTGACCGTCGTGTTGCTGCTGCAGATCTGGGGCGTGCCGATCTTCCGCGCGTTCGAAACCGGCACCATCGGCCACCGCCTCGCGTCGGCGCTGGTGACGATCGCGATCGCGGCCATCGTCGCGCTCCTCGTGTGGGAAGCCGCGAACATCGCGATCGAGCGCCGCCTGCAGCGGTGGACGCGCGAAGGCAATCTCGTGCGCGCGGCGCGACTGCGCACGCTGCTGCCGATGTTGCGCTCGCTGCTGTTCGTGATGATCGCGCTCGTCGTCGTGCTGACGGGCCTCAGCCAGCTCGGCGTGAACGTCGGCCCGCTGCTTGCCGGCGCAAGCATCTTCGGTGTCGCGCTCGGCTTCGGTTCGCAGAAGCTCGTGCAGGATTTCATCACCGGGATCTTCCTGCTGATGGAAAACGCGATGCAGGTCGGCGACTGGGTCACGCTCGCCGGCGTGTCGGGTACGGTCGAGTACCTGTCGATCCGCACCGTGCGGCTGCGCGCGGGCGATGGGTCGCTGTACACGATTCCGTTCAGCTCCGTGACGACCGTCAACAACACGAATCGCGGGCTCGGCAACGCCGCCGTCAAGATCAGTATTGCCTACGGCGAGGATATCGATCGCGCGATCGCGACGCTCAAGGAGATCGGCGCGGCGTTGCGCGACGATCCGAAATACCGCGACGGCATCCTGTCGGACTTCAGCTACTGGGGGATCGACCAGGTCGACGGCGCGGCACTCGCGCTGTCCGGACAGATGCAATGCACGGACGCGACGCGCTGGAGCGTGCAGCGTGAATTCAACCGGCGGATCGCGGAGACGTTCCGCGAACGCGGCATCCGTATCGCCGATCCGCAGCGCAACGTCGTCGCCTATGCGGACGGATCGCGGCCTGTCGCCGAAGGCGAAAACGGCGGCAATGGCGGCGACGGTGACAACAGCGGCAACGGCCATGCTGCAGAACCGGCGGCCCGGCCGCCGTCGCCCGCCGAACCGGGGCGCAAGCCGGGTTGACCGGCCTGGGGCGATGCCGCCCCGCGCTCAACGCGAGGCGGGCTTGTTCACGCGCCGCGTGCTTTTCGCGGCGGGCGCCGATGCCCCCGCCTTCGCCTTGGCCGCACGTTTCGCCGCCGCGCCCTGCCCGCGCTTCGCGCCGGCTTCCGGATCGGCAGCCGATACGTCGCGCTGCGCATGCCATTGCTCGAGCAGCACGCGTGTCTGGTCGGCGATCGTGTCGATCAGCAATGCCGCGCGCTCGCCCTCGAACGCCTCCCATTCGAGCAACTGCAGCGCCGAACGCTGCGCGATGTGGAACACCGTGATCTGCCCGAACAGGCTCAGCGCGCGCAATCGGGTGACGGGATCGTTGGCCGGCCGGCCCGAGATACGGCCGATCAGTTCGGCGCTCACGTCGTTGAGCGGCTTGCGCATGCGCTTCATCAGGATCTCGCTCGCGCTCGCCGGCTCCTGGCCGCCTTGCTCGCGTGCGAAGAACATCCGCTGGTTCATCGTCTTCGGCGCGGTGAACATCCGGTCCGACAGCGCGCGCAGCAGCCCGATGAACGCGTCGATCAGCACGTCGACGTCCGCGTCCGCATCGAGCATCGCCCTCGCATGGCCGACCGACGGTGCGAACACTTCCCTGCCGTTCTCCGCGATCGCCTCGACGCACGCGCGGTACACGCCCTCCTTGTTCTCGAAGTAATACTGGAGCGCCGGCGCGTTCACGCCGGCCATCGCGGCGATCTCGCGTGTCGATGCACCCGCGAACCCGCGCTCGCCGAACAGTTCGATCGCCGCCTCGATGATCCGCTGGCGCGTTTCGTCGCCGCGGGCGTAGCCGCCCGCCGACGTCCGGCGCAGCTTCTTCGCTTCGTTCATGCCTTCCCCGTCATTCGATCGATCGATATTCTACTTGACACAATTTTATCAACTGGAATAATTCTTCCACTTGGAATAAATTGGACACCGGAATGTCGACGCCGCAAGACCCGCCACAGCAAGCAGATCGTCAGGAAAACGGAACAACACCGCGAAATGGCAGCGGCTCGGGAGGCAAATCCGGAAACGGATCGAAACGGCGCATCCTGCTCGTCGTCGCCGTGCTCGCGGCGATCGGCGGCGCCGTCTGGCTCGGCCGCTGGTGGACGGTCGGCCGTTTCATCGAAAGTACCAACGACGCGTACCTGCAGGCGGACAGCATGACTGCCGCGCCGAAGGTCGCCGGCTACGTGACCGATGTGTATGTCCGCGACAACCAGGCCGTGAAGGCCGGCGATCCGCTCGTGCGACTCGACGTCCGCCAGTACCAGGTTGCGCTCGCGCAATCGCTTGCGACCGTCGATGCACGCCGCGCGGATATCGCACGCGCCGAGGCCGACATCAGCCAGCAGCGCGCGAATCTCGAACAGGCCGACGCGCAGGCGAAGGTGTCGCGGATCAATGCGCAGCACGCCGGCGACGAATACGCGCGTTATGCGCCGCTCGCGGCGACCGGTGCGGAGACGCACGAACGTGTGGCAGACCTGAAGAGCACGCGCGATCAGGCGGTCGCGACGCTCGCCGCGAACACTGCGTCGATCGCGGCCGCACGCACGCAGATCGCGTCGTTCACCGCCCAGCTCCAGCAGGCGCGCGCGCAGCTCGAAGCCGCGCAGGCCAGTGCCGCACAGGCGCAGCTCGACCTCGACAACACGATCGTGCGCAGCACTCTCGCCGGCCGCGTCGGCGATCGCACGGTGCGCGTCGGTCAATACGTGCAGCCCGGCACGCGCCTGCTGACCGTGGTGCCCGTCGATTCGATCTACCTCGTCGCGAACTTCAAGGAAACGCAGATCGGCAACATGCGTATCGGCCAGCCGGTCGAACTGCATGTCGACGCATTGCCGGACGGTGCGCTGTCCGGCGTCGTCGACAGCTTCGCACCCGGCACCGGTGCGCAGTTCGCCCTCCTGCCGCCCGAGAATGCGACCGGCAACTTCACGAAGATCGTCCAGCGCGTGCCGGTGCGCATCCGCCTCGCCGCGAACGCCCGCGCGCAGCGCATGCTGCTGCCGGGGTTGTCGGTGACGGTCGACGTCGATACACGCTCGGCCCGCGACGAGTCGCATCATGGCTGAACCGTCCGCCACGATGCCCGCGCCGCCGCATGAAGGCCGTGCGAGCGTGACCGACTGGATCGCGGTCGCGGCCGGCGCGCTCGGCGCGCTGATGGCGACGCTCGACATCTCGATCACGAATTCCGCGCTGCCGCAGATCCAGGGTGAAATCGGCGCGACCGGCACCGAAGGCACGTGGATCTCGACCGGCTACCTGATGTCGGAGATCGTGATGATCCCGCTCGCCGCGTGGCTCACGCGCGTGTTCGGGCTGCGCAATTTCCTGCTGACGAATTCCGCGCTGTTCATCGCGTTCTCGATGATGTGCGGCTGGTCGCATTCGCTGCCGATGATGATCGCCGGCCGGATCGGCCAGGGCTTCACCGGCGGCGCGCTGATCCCGACCGCGCAGACCATCATCCGCACGCGGCTGCCGCTGTCTCAGTTGCCGGTCGGCATGACGCTGTTCGGCCTGATCGTGCTGCTCGGGCCGCTGTTCGGCCCGGTGCTCGGCGGCTGGCTCGCGGAAAACGTGAACTGGAGCTGGTGCTTTTTCCTGAACCTGCCGGTGTGCGTGCTGTTGATGGGGCTGCTGTGGTTCGGGCTGCCGTCCGACCGTCCGCAATGGAGCACGTTCTTCAACGCCGACTGGCTCGGGATCGCCGGCCTCGCGATCGGGCTGAGCTCGCTCACCGTCGTGCTCGAGGAAGGCCAGCGCGAACGCTGGTTCGAATCGCAGATGATCGTCACGTTGAGCCTGGTGTCGCTCGCCGGGATGATCCTGATCGCGCTGTCGCAACGCTTCGCGAAGCGGCCGATCATGCGGCTGTCGCTGATGCGCAACCCGCGCTACGCGAGCGTGATCGTGATCGTGTCCGCGGTCGGTGCTGGCCTGTACGGCGTGTCCTACCTGCTGCCGCAGTTCCTCGCGATCGTCGCCGGCTACAACGCGGAACAGGCGGGCGCAATCATGCTGCTGTCGGGGCTGCCGGCCTTTCTCGTGATGCCGATCCTGCCGCGCCTGCTCGGCAAGGTCGATTTCCGCATTCTCGTGATCTCCGGGCTGCTGCTGTTCTGCCTGAGCTGCATGCTCGACATCAGCCTGACCGCGCAGAGCGTCGGCCACGACTTCGTCTGGTCGCAACTGATTCGCGGCGTCGCGCAGATGCTCGCGATGATGCCGCTCAACCAGGCATCGATGGCGGCCGTCGCACGCGAAGACTCCGGCGATGCAGCCGGGCTCTACAACATGGCACGCAACCTCGGCGGCTCGATCGGGCTCGCGATCATCGGCACCGTGATCGACCGGCGCACGACCTTCCATACGGCCGCGCTGCGCGAATCGGTGACGGCGAACTCGCTGATCGGGCAGGACCGGCTGTCGGCCTACGCGGCCAACTGGTTCGCACACACCGGCGATCTCGCGTATTCGAACATGCGCGCGCTCGGACAGCTGGCGCAGCAGATCCAGGTCCAGGCCGTCGTGATGACCTATTCCGAAACCTTCTATCTGCTGGGCCTTGCACTGCTCGCCTGCGTGCCGCTCGCGCTGCTGCTGAGAACGCCGCGCGGGCCGCAGCCGATGTCGTCCGGCCACTGAACCGTCTTACGCGATGAAACCCTTCTTCCTGCCCCGCCGCCCCGTGCTCACGCTGTGTGCGGCCGCGTGCCTGCTCGCCGGCTGCACGGTCGGCCCCGACTACCGCGGCGCGCCCGCCACACCGGATGCGCCGATCTTCGTGCGCGCGCCGGCCTCCGGTGTCGACACCGCCGCGCCCGCGCCGAGCGCGTGGTGGCACGCGCTCAACGATCGCCAGCTCGACGACCTGATCACTGCGGCGCTCGCGTACAACCCCGATCTGCACGCTGCGCAGGCACGCTTGCGCGCATCGCGCGCGCAGCTCTCGCAACAGCGCGCGGCGCAGTTGCCGAAATCGTCCGCCACCGTCGCCGCCATCCGCATGCGCGAGCCGGACGTCGGCGCGCTCGGTTCGCTGCTGCCGTCGAACGGCTCGAACCAGTCGGGCAGTGCATCGCCGTCGCTGGGCGGCTCGGGTCCGCTGCAGCTCTATTCGGCAGGCTTCGACGCAACCTGGGAAATCGACCTGTTCGGCGGTACGCGCCGGGCGGTCGAAGCCGCGTCCGCGCAAGCGGAAGCAGTCGACGCCGATCTCGCCGACACGCAGGTGTCGATCGCGGCAGAAGTCGCGAACGCGTATGTCGACCTCCGCGATCAGCAGCAGCGGCTTGCGCTGTCGCGACGCACCGCCGAGTTGCAACAGAAGATGCTTGAACTCACGCAGCAGCGCCGCGCGCGCGGCGTCGCGGCCGATGCCGACATCGAACGCCTGACGACACAGGTCGAGAACACGCGAGCCTCGCTGATCCCGCTCGACGCGCAGGTGACGGAATCGCTCGACCGGCTCGCGATCCTGACGGGGCGCGCGCCGGGTGCGCTCGACGCGGCGCTGACGACACCGGCCGCCCCGCTGCCGACGCTGCCCGGCAGCGTCGCGATCGGCGATCCGGCCACGCTGCTGAAGCAGCGCCCCGACATTCGCGCGGCCGAGCGCCGGCTCGCATCGAGCAATGCGCAGATCGGCGAGCATGTCGCCGATTACTTCCCGAAGGTGACGCTGCTCGGCGATCTCGGCTTCAGCGCGACGGACCCGGGCCACCTGCTCCGCAAGCAGAACTTCACGTGGGTCGGCGCGCCGTATCTGCAATGGAACATTCTCGACTTCGGGCGCACGCGTGGCGCGGTGCGCGCGGCCGAAGCATCGCGCGACGAAGCGGAAGCGAACTATCAGAAGGCGGTGCTCGGTGCGTTGCAGGATGCCAATACGGCATTGCAGCGCTACGGGCACCAGCGCGAGCATGTCGTTGCGCTCACCAGGGTTCAAACCTCCGCCGTGCATTCGCGATCGCTGATGGATGAACGCTATCGCGCGGGCGTCGCATCGATGATCGACCTGCTCGATACGCAGCGCGAAGCGCTTTCCGCGCAACAGAACGTGATTGCCGGGCAGGCCGAACTGATCAAGGACTACGTGTCGGTGCAGAAGAGCCTCGGGCTCGGGTGGCAGACGGGCGCGGGTTGACGGTGAGTCGAGCGGTGCCGTGCGGCCGGGTTTGTCGCGGCTGCAACCGCATCGACCACGGCGACGCGCGGGACAGAAAAACCGTTTCGCGCGCCGCCCGTGACCACCCGATGAATCAGAAAAACTCGTCGAGCAGCCGGTAGAAAGAGAACGCGATCCGGCCCGGATCGGGCTGCCCGATTCCGTACCGGTCGACGAAAGGCGCGACCCATTCACTGCCGAGCTCGGCTTCGATATCTCGCCTCGGTGATTCGAGTCGCGCCTCGAACACGGTCGACGCAGTCGCGCCAATTACGCATCGAACCGGAAACGATCGGCGAACCGCATTCAGCATTACTTTCTTCGTTGGCGCCGAATATTACAAATTACTGCCAATATTTTCAAAAACATTGCATTTATTCGCTTTAAATTTGTTTCATATAACCAAAAAAAGTTTGACACGCCGCTTTCGTTCTTGATACCGTCCGATGCAAGCAATCTGACAAATTGCTCACTGCGCAATCGCTTCCGCTCCACGTTTTTTTCGTTTCCGCCGCACCGAAGTGCCAGCCGCCGGCCGTATCGTTCGCGCGCCGGCCATGCGACATCCCGATGCATTTCATTGGACGACTGCCATCCGGCAGCGGGCCGAAGGATCGAATCAAATGAGCAGGACAACGAAACTGTTGCTCTAGCAATCCCGCCCGCGCCCAGTCCGCGCGACTGCGCCGTATCGCGACGCAGCCCTCTCGCTACCGCATTTTCCGAATTTCGCCCCCGGAGAAACAACACCTTTCCGGATCGGGCGAAAGGCCCTGTCGCGTCCGTGCCATCCGCACGCATGCGACAGAAATCGGCGGTGCACGATCCGCACCGCTGTCGACCGTTGTTGTTCGTGCCGTTCGATGTTCAACCGGAGGGGTAATTCAAATGAATCAGGTTGCAGACAAGAATCAAAAGCACAATCGCTTCGTCAAGCTCGCCTTCGCCGCCGCGGCAGCCGCATCGTTCGGCATCGCGACCGTCCATGCCGCGCCCGCGGCCGGCTGGACGGAAACGCGCACCAAGGGCTTCCTGCCGCTCGTGCAGCAGAGCGAAGCCGGTACGGCCGGCGCGCCTGCCGCCAGCACGGCCGCCGCTGCCACGGCAGCCATCGAGATGGCGCCTGGCGAATCGGTGGACATCGTGCTCGGACTGAACCTGCGCAACGAAGCACAGCTCGACCAATACCTGCACGACCTGCATACGCCCGGCTCGCCGCACTACCGGCAGTTCCTCACACCGGCGCAGTTCGCCGCGCAATATGCACCGACCGACCAGCAGGTCGCCTCGGTCGTCGCGCACCTGCGCAAGGAAGGCTTCGTGAACATCGTGGTCGCACCGAACCGCCTGCTGGTGTCCGCGTCCGGCACCGCAGCGACCATCAAGTCCGCGTTCCGCACGACGCTCAAGCGCTTCACGCGCAACGGCCGCAGCGTCTATGCGAATACCGACGCCGCGCAGGTGCCGAACGCGATCGGCGGCGTCGTGGGCGCGGTGCTGGGCCTGCAGAACGTCGAACTGATGCACACGGGCGCGGGCAGCAAGCCGCAAGGCAACACCAGCAACCTGACGATTCCGGCCGGCGCATCGGCGGTGCCGCACAACCCGACCGAGTTCTCGTCGATCTACGGCGGCAACGGTACGCCGACGGCCTCGCAGACCACCGTCGGCATCATCTCCGAAGGCGACCTGTCGCAGACCGTGAGCGACCTCAACACGTTCGCCGCAAACAACGGCCTCGGCACGATCAGCAGCAGCATCGTGAAGACGGGCCCGTCCGGCAGTTCGTACACCGACACCGACGGCACCGTCGAATGGAACCTCGACAGCCAGTCGATCGTCGGCGCGGCCGGCGGCAGCGTGAAGCAGGTCGTGTTCTACGTCGCACCGTCGATGACGCTCACGGCGATCACCGCCGCGTACAACAAGGCCGTGACCGACAACGTCGCGAAGGTAATCAACGTGTCGCTCGGCGTGTGCGAATCGTCCGCGAACAGCACCGGCTCGCAGGCAACCGACGACACCATCTTCAAGCAGGCGATCGCGCAGGGGCAAACCTTCTCGGTATCCGCCGGCGACCACGGCGCATACGAATGCGCGGGCGGCACGCCGTCGCGCTCGACCTACACGGTGAGCGAGCCGGCAACGTCGCCGTACGTGATCGCAGTGGGCGGCACGACGCTGTTCACCAATACGTCGACCAACGCTTACAACAGCGAGATCGTCTGGAACGATCCGAGCTGGCAGCCGGGCACCGTGTGGTCGACGGGCGGCGGGTACAGCAAGTACGAAGCCGCGCCGTCGTGGCAATCGTCGAGCCTCACGGGATCGACCAAGCGCGCACTGCCCGACGTCGGCTTCGATGCCGACCTGCGCACCGGCGCGATACTCGTCGTGAACGGCCAGACGTCCGACACGCTGTGGGGCTCGGGCTACCTGAACAACGAAGGCGGCACGAGCCTCGCCGCGCCGATCTTCACGGGCATCTGGGCGCGGCTGCAGTCCGCGAACAACAATGCGCTCGGGTTCCCCGCATCGAGCCTCTACAAGTACTTCCCGAGCAACGCGGCGCTGCTGCACGATGTCACGTCCGGCAACAACGGCAGCGGCACCTACGGCTACAAGGCGAAGGCCGGCTGGGACGCGACGACGGGTTTCGGCAGCGTGAACATCTCGAAGCTGAACGCGTTCATCCAGAGCACGCCGGATTTCGCGCGCTGATGAACCGTTGACTGCACCGGTTCCGCGTGCGCTCCGGAGCGCACGTCTGGAACCGGATGTGGTCGTTCAAATAACCCCCGAGGGCTGCCAGGCCGTCGCGGTTTTTTTGCGTTCCGCGCGATCTCGCAGGGCAGCATCCGGTGCGACGACGCACTAGCCGACCTTGAAATAGTTGCTCACGCAACTTTCATGTTCGTTACCCTTGCATGAGCATCGCACCGAGTGAAACGCACCCCGTCACGGCAGCGCGGTATTCACGCTGCCTGCCGGCGAAACGCGCGTCGTGCCGCCACGCGACGCGAGCACGCCCCCGACGCCGTACCCCGCCGCCTTCCGCGAAACCGCGCGGCCTTGCCGCACAACTCACTCGGCCCAGTTCCGGACGTAGTCCGGCGCCGGCATGTTGCCGTCGGCATGAACCGGTGCGCCGCGCGTCGTCTTCAGCGGCAGGACTCCCGTCCAGACAGCAAGCGCGAGATCTTCATCCTTGTCGGAAGGCAGCGAATCGCTGACTTTCACCGCCGCTTCCGCGAGCGCAATCCGCAGCACGCTGGTCGCATTGATTTCCTTCTCGTTGCCGGGCCGCGCGTCATGCTTGCGACCGGGTGCGATCTTGTCCATCAACGCATCCAGTGCCGCCAGCTTGTCGTCACGACCCGCCACGACGTCGAACCGCCCGTAGATCACCGCGGATCGATAATTCATCGAATGGTTGAAGGCCGACCTGGCCAGCACGAGCCCGTCCAGCAACGTAATCGCGACGGAGGCCGGCGCGCCCGCCGACAGCGCCTTGATCATCCGGCTACCGTTGGACCCGTGAATATAGAGGTCATCGCCCCGTCTCCAGTGCGCGGTCGGGATGCAATGCGTGTCGTCGCCTGCACCGAACGCGATGTGGCAGACGTAGGCTTCGTCCACGATGCGATGAAGCGTCGTGCGATCGCGATTCGCCAATTCCGGCAGGCGGCGAATGGTGGTGCGGGGTGTGGAAGCGATGACGGTCTGGTCTTTCATGTTTCGTTTTCCTGTTCGCGCGCCCTTGCGCACATCGAGCGGCCCGCGTTCCGGCAAGGCTCGATGATCCGCACGGAATATATTTGTACTGCGAAGTTAATCGAATTGAACGCGTGCGACTTCCACGCCTGAACGACCGATCGATCGCCCCGTCGACAGTCGCGCTTCAAATCGATCAAAATACGCGCGTGCCGCAATCGGGGACGATCGCCGGAAGGCCCCGCGCACCGGCCGGCACCGCGAGAACGTGAACGATATGATGCGCGCCGAATCTTCAAAAGAACCAGCTCACCGAAAAATTCTGGAACCAACCCATGGATCTCGCGCTGCTCCGCTCATCGCTTTCCAGACAGGACGGCACGACACGCCACAGCCAGCAGGAGGCCCTCTACCGGAGCCTGCGCAACATGCTGCTGGACGGGCATATCCCGTCCGGCACAAGGCTCGTGTCGACCCGCGTGCTCGCGGCCGAGTTGGGCATCGCGCGCAATTCGGCGGTCTATGCGTACGAGCGCCTTGCCGAGGAAGGCTTCGTGTCGGCCACGCGCAACGGTACGATCACGCGCTGGGACGGATGCGGCCGTTCGAGCGCCGGGCTCGAGAGCGGGCCGGCCACGGTTCGCTTGTCCGAGCGCGTGCACGGGCTGGAGAACGCCGATCCCGAACCCGAACGCATGCTGCCGTTCGTTCCCGGTCTTCCGTCGCTCGACGAATTCCCCGTTGCCCAATGGCGCCGTTGCATCGAGCGTGCATGGAAAGTCATCAAGCCCGCGCAGCTCGCATACGGTCCGGTCGAAGGGCTGCCCGAATTGCGGCGTGCCGTGGCGGCCTATATTCGCGTCTCGCGAGGCGTGCGCTGCGAAACAGGCCAGGTATTCATCACCGACGGCACGCAAGGCAGCCTCGAACTGTGCGCGCGCATGCTGGCGAATCCCGGCGAACCCAGCTGGCTCGAGAACCCCTGCTACAACGGCGCCCGTACCGCATTCCGCTCGACCGGCCTCGATCTCGTGCCGATCGAGGTCGACCACGAAGGGATGGCGCCCACCGACGAACAGTGGCGCACCCGGCCACCCCGGCTGATCTATACGACGCCGTCGCATCAATACCCGCTCGGCGCGCTGATGAGCCCCCGGCGACGAGCGGCGCTCGTCGAGCACGCACGTGCGTGCGGTGCGTGGATCATCGAGGACGACTACGACAGCGAGTTCCGCCACGACGGCGAGCCGCTGCCCGCGATCCAGGGCCTGCATGCCGACGCACCGGTCTGCTATCTCGGCACCTTCAGCAAGACGATGTTTCCCGCCCTTCGGCTCGGCTTCATGGTGGTTCCGCCGGTTCTGGTCGACCGCTTCACCCGAACGCTGCGCGAACTCGTTCATCGCGGCCACCCGGCCGATCAACTCGCGATGGCCGAGTTCATCGACACCGGCCTCTTTGCGCGGCACCTGCGCAGGATGAGGACGCTGTATGCCGAGCGGCGGAACAACCTGGAAACGTCACTCGCCCGCCACCTCGGCACCGCGCTGTGCGTTCGGGAAAGCCCGGGCGGCATGCATCTGTCGGCGGATCTCGCGCTTCCGCTGCGCGATACCGACGTCGCCCGCGCCGCAGCCTCGCGTGGCCTGCTGCTTCAGCCGCTGAGCAGCTACCGGGTCGGCGACGGCCGGCCGTACAACGGCTTCGTGCTGGGATACTCCGGGCTGAGCGATGCGACGATCGAGACCGCGACGATGCAGCTCGCAGCCGTCATCGACGAGCAGAGCCGCACGCGTGACTGAGCGTCACACGCGGCATCCTCGCTCACAGTTGCGATTCCAGCGGAAACAGCCCGAGAAACCAGACTTCCATCCGCCGCCCGGCCGACACTTCCGGTTCGTGATCGAGCTCGGTGACCTTCCCGTCCGAATCGGTCTGAATCCACTTGAGCTGCCCGTTGCCTGCCGGATCGGTCCTCGGCTCGACGCGCCACGCGATTCGATCGAGCCGCGCCTCCAGATCGTTCGCCACCTGCGACGCAATCGCCGGGCTCTCGCAGTAAACGCCGATCTCCGTATTGAGGTTCAGCGAACGCGGATCGAGATTCATCGAACCGATGAAAATGCTCTTGTGGTCGAACACGTAGGTCTTCGCATGCAGCGACGCACGCGACGATCCGATGATGACCTGCTTCGAGATGCTCTTGTCGCCCGACGGCCGCCGTTCGTAAAGCCGCACGCCGGCTGCCACGAGATCGCTCCGGTAATGCCGGTAGCCCGCATGCACGGCCGCCACGTCGGTCGACGCGAGCGAGTTGGTCAGCACCGTGACGCGCACGCCGCGCGCCGTGAGCGCGCGCAGCCGCTCGACGACATCCTTGCCCGGCACGAAATACGGCGACACGATCAGCAGGTCATGTTCGGGCTGCAACGCGAGCGCCCGCAGTTGCGGCATCAAATGCCCGTCGCTGTCCTTCGGCGCGTGCGCGATCTTCGACGGATCGTCGTACAGCACCGTTGCGCGCCCCCACGACAGTTCCGTGCCCTGCCCGTGAACGATCCGGTCGAGCCGCTGCCTGGCCTCGAGCACGTACGGATTGTCCTCCATGGCCCTCAGGTAGTCGCGCAACCGTTCGCGCTCGCGGTCCAGCCCGCCCGGTGCCGCCTCGTGCCCGACCAGCGCGCTGATCGGATACGCGTACGGGGAATTCCAGAACGTGTCGAATTCGGTCGAGATGTCCTTCACGACCGGGCCGTGGACGACGACATCGAGATCGCCGAACTCCAGCATCGACGATGCGCCGAAATACTCGTCGCCGATATTGCGGCCGCCGACGATCGCCGCCTGGTTGTCCGCGATCATCGCCTTGTTGTGCATGCGCCGGTTGACGCGCGCGAACTCGAACACCGTGCCGATCTTCTTGAACCGCCGCGTGGCGACCGGATTGAACAGCCGGATCTCGATGTTCGGGTGTGAACTGATCTCGAGCAGCTTGCGGTCGTCCGCGTTCGTGCCGAGATCGTCGAGCAGCGCACGCACGCGGACGCCGCGATCCGCCGCGCGAATGATCGCGTCGGCCAGTTCGTGCCCGGTCAGGTCGTCGTGCCAGATGTAGTACTGAAGGTCGAGCGAACGGTCCGCGCGATCGGCGAGCAACACGCGCGCATCCAGCGCGTCGACCGGATCGGTCAGCAGGTGAAACGCGTCCTGCCCGGGATGGGCGCTGGCTTGCTGCTGGAACGCGACGCCCAGCCGTGTGTTGTCCGTATCGGTGTACGCGTGCGTCGGCGCGCGATCGGCCTGCGGCGGCAGGCTCGCGCATGCGACGAGCGCCAGCAACGAAAGAATCGCACCCCACGAACGCAGCATGGTCATGATTGCAGTCCCGCTCCCGGCCGAAGTCTGTTTGTTCTCGCCGCCGGACGGATCGCGGGGCTGCCTGGTTTTTGTTCGGCCGTACCCGGTGTCGCGTGTGGAACGGCCGCGCTACAGCATACTTCGATTGACAGCGGCGCGGCACCCTCTCGGTACTTTCCTGATCGCGGCACGCGTCGATACAAAGAAAAACCCGCGACGCATGAAGCCATCGCGGGTTCTCGGCATGCGGCGCGAGCGCGCGCATGAAATCTGGTGGGCCCGGCGGGGTTCGAACCCGCGACCAATCGATTATGAGTCGACTGCTCTAACCGCTGAGCTACAAGCCCTGAAAAGAATCGAAGCGTGTCACACGCTGCCCCGGCAAAGAAGCCGGGCCGGCATTGTAACAACAAAGGAGACAAACGCCACCGGCATCACGCGGATACCGGCGGCGTTCGCAGGAGAGACGCTGGAAATCAGTTCCCTTCGAGGAACGACTTCAGCTTGTCGGAACGGCTCGGGTGACGCAGCTTGCGCAGCGCCTTGGCCTCGATCTGACGGATCCGTTCACGCGTGACGTCGAACTGCTTGCCGACTTCCTCGAGCGTGTGATCGGTGCTCATCTCGATACCGAAGCGCATCCGCAGCACCTTCGCCTCGCGCGGCGTCAGCGAATCGAGCACGTCCTTCACGACGTCGCGCATGCTCGCATGCAGCGCGGCATCCGCCGGCGCGACCGTGTTGGTGTCCTCGATGAAGTCGCCGAGATGGGAATCGTCGTCGTCACCGATCGGCGTTTCCATCGAGATCGGCTCCTTCGCGATCTTCATGATCTTGCGGATCTTGTCTTCCGGCATCTCCATCTTCTCGGCGAGCGTTGCCGGATCCGGCTCGAGACCGGTTTCCTGCAGGATCTGCCGCGAGATGCGGTTCATCTTGTTGATCGTCTCGATCATGTGAACCGGAATACGGATCGTGCGCGCCTGGTCCGCGATCGAGCGCGTGATGGCCTGGCGGATCCACCACGTCGCATAGGTCGAGAACTTGTAGCCGCGACGGTATTCGAACTTGTCCACCGCCTTCATCAGGCCGATGTTGCCTTCCTGGATCAGGTCGAGGAACTGCAGGCCGCGGTTCGTGTACTTCTTCGCGATCGAGATCACGAGACGCAGGTTGGCCTCGGTCATTTCACGCTTCGCCTGGCGCGCCTTCAGTTCGCCGGCCGCCATCTGGCGGTTGGTTTCCTTCAGGTCCTTCAGCGGCAGCACGACACGCGCCTGCAGGTCGAGCAGGCGCTGCTGCTGTTCGCGAATCGCCGGAATGTTACGCGACAGCACCGCGCTGTACGAATGGCCTTCGGCCATGATCTTCTCGGCCCAGTCGAGGTCGGTTTCGCTGCCCGGGAAGCGCGCGATGAATTCCGAACGCGGCATGCCGCACTTGTCGACGACGATGTGCAGGATCTGGCGTTCGACCTGACGCACTTCGTCCACCTGCGCACGCAGCGTGTCGCACAGGCGTTCGACGGTACGCGCGGTGAAGCGGATCGTCATCAGTTCGGTCTGGATCGTTTCCTGCGCCTTCAGGTAGGCCTTCGACTTGTAGCCTTCCTTTTCGAACGCGCGGCGCATCTTGTCGAACCACTCGCTGATCTGCGAGAACTTCTCGAGCGACGCGCGCTTGAGAGCTTCGAGCTGGGCGGCGTTGGCCGATGCCTGTGCGGCACCGTCATCTTCCTCCTCTTCCTCTTCTTCCTCTTCCTCTTCGGCTTCCTCGTCCTCGTTCTCGATGGCTTCCGCTTCCTTCGCGGAGAAGCCGTCCGTATCGGCGGCGTCCGCAGCATTCGGATCGAGCAGGCCGTCGACGAGCTCGTCGACGCGGATCTCTTCGTTCGCGACGCGTTCGGCCATCGCGAGGATGTCGGCGATCGTCGTCGGGCACGCGGAGATGGCCATCACCATGTGGCGCAGGCCGTCCTCGATCCGCTTCGCGATCTCGATTTCGCCTTCACGCGTGAGCAGCTCGACCGTGCCCATTTCGCGCATGTACATCCGGACCGGATCGGTCGTGCGGCCGAATTCCGAATCGACGGTGGACAGCGCGACTTCCGCTTCCTCTTCGACTTCATCGTCCGACGACGCGGCGGGCGCGTTGTCGTTCAGGAGCAGCGTTTCCGCGTCCGGCGCCTGCTCGTAGACCGCCACGCCCATGTCGTTGAACGTGCCGATGATGCCTTCGAGGGCTTCGGTCTCGGTGAAGTTGTCCGGCAGGTGGTCGTTGATTTCGGCGTACGTGAGGAAGCCGCGCTCCTTGCCGAGCTTGATCAGCGCGCGCAGTTTCACGCGGCGCTCTTCGAGCTCCTCGGCCGTACCCGGCGTGCTCGTCGCGAACGCTTCCTTCAGCAGCGCCTTTTCCTTGGCGCGACGGTCGCGCACCTTGGATTTGCCCGGTGCAGCCGCTGCTGCTGCGGGCTGCTCGTCGCTCTGATTTGCGTCGTCTTCGACGGATACTTCGTTCAGCTTTTTGGTCATGGAGTTCGCCGTACCGGCTATATCGACTCGCGGCTGCTGGACGACAGCCGGTTGAACCGTGGGTGCATGAGTAGTACGTACTGCCGTTTCGTCCGCGGCGGCAGTCGTGTCCCTTGCGCTTTTCGCACTTGCCCGCTTCGCCGCCGGCTTGGCCGGCCCGGAGTCGGGTCTGGCGGCAGCCCGTGTTCTGGCTGCCGGCGCCGGCGCAGCCTGAGCAGTGCCGGCCGCGGTTTTTTTTCCTGCTGGGGCTGACGTGGCTGAAGACGTTGTCCTGGTGGAAGAAGCAGACTTGGCCGCTGTGACCTTCTTGGTCGGCTCCGTCGAGCCCTTGCCTGTTGCTTTCTTTCCGCCTGTCGTCTTTGCCATCGCGATTCTCGCCTTTGCTTGGAAAACAAACCGCTGGAAACCTTATATTATAGCACGCTGGGGAACCCTCTCTAAGCTCCCCGGCCGCCTACAGCCCGAGCCGACGCTTCATGTCGGTTCGCTGCTGGTTCAATTCCGTCAATTCGGCCAATTCCTCGGGTGTGAAGGTGGATTGCCGCGCCAGCCTGTCAAGCCGGTCGCAGCAAGCGTCGTAACGCATCTTGAGCACCGCGGCCTGCAACTCCTCCCCCGCGATCCGTTCCTGCTCACGCTGCCGCTCGGGCACCGTCTCGTCTTCCGGATTCTGTAACAGCAAATCGCGGACGTTTTCATCATAGTCCAGAATTTCGCGGAAGATTTCCTCGTAAGTCGCTCCATTCGAGGACGTCCGCAGGACATCGGAAAGCAGCCGGAACTCCGCGCCGTCGCCCAGCGCGCGGGCATGATCGACGACCTCCGCGAACAGTTCGCCGATGCGCGGCAACGCACGCAGGGTCGCAAGCTGTTCATCGTCGAGCTGCGACGCGATGCGCGGATGCATCACCAGCGTGCGCAACGCACGCTTTTCACTGTCCGTCACGCGGCGCCGCTCGCTGCGTGCGGGCGCCTGGCGCGGCGGTGCCGCGATCCGCGTATCGACGTCGGACAGCCCCGCGACCTCTTCGAACGGGATATCGAGGCGGTCGGCGAACATGTGCATGATCTGCGCGCGCAACGCGTTCGCGGGCAGCGCCTGCAACATCGGCTTCGCATCGAACAACGCCTTCGCGCGGCCTTCCGGCTGATCGAGCGCCTTGCCGGCAATTGCTTCGTTCAGCAGAAATTGCGACAGCGGCATCGCGCGCTCGACCTGTTCGGAGAACGCATCCGCGCCGAATTCGCGCACGTAGCTGTCCGGATCGTGCTCGGCCGGCAAAAACAGGAACCGGATCGTACGGTTGTCGCCGGCATGCGGCAGGCATGCCTCGAGCGCGCGCCGGGCCGCCCGCCGCCCGGCCGAATCGCCGTCGAAACTGAAAATGACCGTATCGGTCTGGCGCAGCAGCTTCTGCACGTGAATCGGCGTACACGCGGTGCCGAGTGTCGCGACCGCGTTCGGGAACCCGAGCTGCGCGAGCGCGACGACGTCCATGTAGCCTTCGACGACCAGCACGTACTTGCGCTCGCGAATCGCGAGCCGCGCCTCGAACAGGCCGTACAGCTCGCTCCCCTTGTTGAACAACGGGGTTTCAGGCGAGTTCAGGTACTTCGGCTCGCCGCTGCCGAGCACGCGGCCGCCGAAGCCGATCACCTGCCCCTTCACATTGCGGATCGGGAACATGATCCGCTCGCGGAACCGGTCGTAGCGGCGCGCGACGCCCTGCGCATCGGTCTTCTCGCTGACGATCACGAGCCCCGACTCGACGAGCGACTCGTCGCGATAGTCGGGGAATGCTGCCTCGAGGTTCTGCCAGCCGTCCGGCGCATAGCCGAGCCCGAAGCGCGCGGCGATCTCGCCGGTCAGGCCCCGGTTTTTCAGGTACTGGATCGCGACGGTCGCGCCACGCAACTGCTTGCGGTAGTAGTCGCACGCGGCGGTCATTGCATCGGACAGCGCGGTCGCAACCGATTTCGACACCGGCGCCGGATAGTCGCCACCGCCTCCGCCCCCACCGCCGCCACGCATCGACGGCTCGTGCGGTACGGTCAGGCCGACCGACTGCGCGAGCTCCTGCACGGCTTCCGGGAACGTGAGACCCGCGTGTTCCATCAGGAAGCCGATCGCCGTGCCGTGCGCGCCGCAGCCGAAGCAGTGATAGAACTGCTTGGTCGGGCTGACCGTAAACGACGGGCTTTTCTCGTTATGGAACGGGCACAGCCCCATGAAGTTGGCGCCGCCCTTCTTGAGCTGCACGTACCGGCCCACCACGTCGACGATATCGACGCGGTTCAGCAAATCCTGCAGGAACGAATGCGGAATCACCGTGGGATCGAGCGAAAAAAGACAATACGACACCCCGGCGCACGCACCGCGCGCGCCGGGGAGACAGGTGTTACTTCGAAAGCGCGGCCTTGACCAGTGCGGAAATGGCCGTCATGTCGGCACGGCCGGCGAGCTTGCCCTTCAGGACGCCCATCACCTTGCCCATGTCCTGCGGGCCCGCGGCGCCCGTCTGCGCGACCGCGGCCTGGACTTCAGCGGCCACCTCGGCCTCCGACAGCTGCTCGGGCATGTAGCCGCTCAGCACGACCAGTTCCGCCTGCTCCTTCGCGACGAGGTCGTCACGGCCGGCGGCCTGGAACTGGCTGATCGAATCCTTGCGCTGCTTGATCATCTTGTCGATCACGGCCGTGATGCCCGCGTCGTCGAGGGTGATCTGATCGTCGACTTCGCGCTGCTTGATCGCGGCCATCAGCAGGCGAATCGTTGCCAGGCGCTCGCTTTCCTTCGCGCGCATCGCGGCCTTCATGTCTTCGCTGATCTGCTCTTTCAAACTCATCTTTCACCCGGGAAGGAAACGTGAATCCGACGCCCGCCATACGGGCGTCAACACAAAAACCCGCTTGGGACTGTGTCTCAAGCGGGTTGCTCGAATCCGGCATCGGCGGCTCGCCTGATCGGTCGCACGATCATGCTCGATCTTCCGCGATCGCCCGATCGCGCGGAGTCGCCGGTGCGCCGCTCAGCGAACCGCGCGGCGCCCAATCGTTCAGTACAGCTTCTTCGGCAGCGTCTGGCTGCGGATACGCTTGTAATGACGCTTCACCGCTGCCGCCTTCTTGCGCTTGCGCTCCGCGGTCGGCTTCTCGTAAAACTCGCGCGCGCGAAGTTCGGTCAACAACCCGTTCTTCTCGATCGTGCGCTTGAAGCGACGCATTGCAACTTCGAACGGCTCGTTCTCTTTAACGCGAATGATCGTCATGATCCGACACGAATAAAGGTTTGCAGGGAAAGACTACCGAGTATAGCAGAGCGATTGCCCAAAGGCACGGGGCCTGGTCCCGCCAAAACGGCGTCGGCCCGGCATGTCAGGCGCCACGCGAATACTCCGCGGCAGCCTGCCCGGCCGCCGTGCCGGATGCCCACGCCCACTGGAAGTTGTAGCCGCCGAGCCAGCCCGTCACGTCCACCGCCTCGCCGACGAAGAACAGCCCCGGCACACGCGCGCTCATCATCGTCGCCGACGACAGGTCGCGCGTATCGACCCCGCCCTTCGTCACTTCGGCTTTCTTGTAGCCCTCGGTGCCGTTCGGCGTCAGCGTCCAGCCGGACAGCGCGTCGCCGATCTGGCGCAGCGTCTTGTCGGGCAGGTCCGCGAGCCGCGCGTCGGCCGCGACACGATGCGTGTCGAGCCACGCATGCGCAAGGCGCGACGGCACCCAGTCCGCGAGCAGCGAGCCGATCTGGCGCTTCGACGTGCGCTTCGCGTCGAGCAGGTCGGCCACCGTATCGCGTTGCGGCAACAGATCGACGCGGATCGGGTCGCCCGGCTGCCAGTAACTCGAAATCTGCAGGATCCCTGGCCCGGACAGGCCGCGATGGGTCAGCAACAGGTCCTCGACGAATTCTCCGCCGCGCTTCTTGTCGCCGGTCGAAACGCGCACTTCGAGCGATACACCGGACAACGCCGCGAACGGCTCCCAGTCCTGCTGCGCGAACGTCAGCGGCACGAGCGCGGGCCGCGTGTCGATCAGCTTGTGGCCGAACTGCTTGGCGAGCCGGTAACCGAAGTCGGTCGCGCCGATTTTCGGAATCGACAGGCCGCCGGTCGCGATGATCAGTGCGCGCGCGCCGATCGTCCCCGCCTGCTGCGTGTCGAGCGCGAAGCCGTCGGCCGGCGCGTGGCGCACCGCGTCGACGACGACGGGCCTGCGCCACGCGATGCCGCCCGCGTCGCACTCGTGCTTCAGCGCGTCGATGATCGCGTCGCTGCCGTGGTCGCAAAAGAGCTGGCCCTTGTGCTTTTCGTGCCAGGTCACATGATGGCGCTTGAGCAGCCCGAGGAAGTCGCGCGGCGTATAGCGCGCCAGCGCCGAGCGCGCGAAATGCGGATTCGCCGACAGATAGTTGTCGGGGCCCGCGTAAAGATTCGTGAAGTTGCAGCGGCCGCCGCCCGAGATGCGGATCTTCTCGGCGAGCCGTGGCGCGTGGTCGATCAGCACGACGCGGCGGCCGAGCTGCCCGGCAACCGCGGCGCTCATCATCCCGGCGGCGCCCGCGCCGATCACGGCGATGTCATAAGTTTCCATGGCGCGGATTGTACCCGCCCGGCCTCCGGCCCGGGCTGCCTGCGGCGGCGACCTACCCCCGCCTGCTATAATTTCGGGTTACGTTGACCTTCCTGCGGCGCGCTCGATACGGCGCGCCCTGCCCCGCACCCATGCTCGTTCTCGGCATCGAAAGCTCCTGTGACGAAACCGGCCTCGCGCTCTACGACACGCAGCGCGGCCTGCTCGCGCACGCGCTCCATTCGCAGATCGCGATGCACCGCGAGTACGGCGGCGTCGTGCCCGAGCTCGCGTCGCGCGACCACATCCGCCGCGCGCTGCCGCTGCTCGAGGAAGTGATGGCACAAAGCGGCACGCGCCGCGACGACATCGACGCGATCGCGTTCACCCAGGGCCCCGGCCTCGCTGGCGCGCTGCTGGTCGGCGCGAGCATCGCGAATGCGCTCGCGCTTGCCTGGAACAAGCCGACCGTCGGCATCCATCACCTCGAAGGCCACTTGCTGTCGCCGCTGCTCGTCGACGAGCCGCCGCCGTTCCCGTTCGTCGCCCTGCTGGTGTCGGGCGGCCACACGCAACTGATGCGCGTGACCGACGTCGGCGTGTACGAGACGCTCGGCGAAACACTCGACGACGCGGCCGGCGAAGCATTCGACAAGACGGCCAAGCTGATCGGCCTCGGCTACCCGGGCGGCCCGGAAGTCTCGAAGCTCGCCGAAACCGGCACGCCGGGTGCGGTCGTGCTGCCGCGCCCGATGCTGCATTCGGGCGATCTCGACTTCAGCTTCAGCGGCCTGAAGACGGCCGTGCTCACGCAGATGAAGAAGTTCGAAGCGGCGAAGCTGGAGGGCGTTGCGCTCGAACGCGCAAAGGCCGACCTCGCGCGCGGCTTCGTCGACGCGGCCGTCGACGTGCTCGTCGCGAAGTCGCTCGCCGCGCTGAAGAAAACGAAGCTCAAGCGCCTCGTGGTCGCGGGCGGTGTCGGCGCGAACCGCCAGTTGCGCGCCGCGCTGTCGGCCGCCGCGACCAAGCGCGGTTTCGACGTGCACTACCCCGACCTCGCGCTCTGCACCGACAACGGCGCGATGATCGCGCTCGCGGGCGCATTGCGGCTCGGCCGCTGGCCCGAGCAGGCGAATGCCGACTACGCCTTCACGGTGAAGCCGCGCTGGGATCTCGCGTCGCTCGCACGCTGAGCGACGCCCCGCGACACAACGCCACACCGACAAACGAAAAGGCCGCTCATACGAGCGGCCTTTTTCATCGGCGCGGCAAAACGACGCAGCGTTATGCAGCCTGCCGCTTGTCGCGCTCGATCAATGCATACGCGCTGTGATTGTGGATCGACTCGAAGTTCTCGGCTTCGAGCACATACGCGACCACGCGCTCGTCCGCGTCGAGACGCTGCGCGACGTCGCGCACGAGATCCTCGACGAACTTCGGGTTCTCGTATGCGCGCTCGGTGACGAACTTCTCATCCGGACGCTTCAACAGGCCCCACAGCTCGCACGACGCCTCTTCCTCCGCGATGCGGATCAGTGCCTCGACCGGCAGGTCGGCCGCGAGCTCCGCGTCGATCGTCACGTGCGAGCGCTGGTTGTGCGCGCCGTATTGCGAGATCTTCTTCGAGCACGGGCACAGGCTCGTCACCGGCACGAGCACCTTGAGGAACAGGCGCGTGTCGCCGTTGCGGCTTTCGCCCGCGAGCGTCACTTCATAGTCGAGCAGGCTCTGCACACCCGACACCGGCGCCGTCTTGTTCACGAAGTACGGGAACGTGACCTCGATGCGGCCCGCCTCGGCTTCCAGCTTCTCGAGCATCGACGCGAGCATCGCGCGAAAACGCTCGACCGTCAGCGGTGCGCGATTCTCTTCGAGCAGCGCGACGAAGCGCGACATGTGCGTACCCTTCTGGTCGGCCGGCAGGCGGACGTCGAGATTCCAGACGCCGACGGTCGGCTGCACGTCGCCGCCTTCGGTACACACCGTCAACGGATGCCGGACCGCCTTCACGCCCACGCGCTGAATCGGAATCTGGCGGGTATCCACCGTGCTCTGCACGTCGGGCATCACGAAGGCGGGATTCATCTGGTTCATCTTGTTCAATCCTTGTAAGCCGCGCGTTCGATGACGCGCACGCCGCGTCATGCGGCAGCCGGAAAAGCAACATGGGCCCGCAGGCCCATGTTTTCCGCATCAATGAAGACCGGTCGCGTCAGTCGCACCGGCACCGCCCGCGGGCGGCGCCAGCTTATGCGACGCGCTTCGCCTGACCGGCGACATCGGCCGCCGGATTCAGAAAGCGTTCGCGAATCGATTTCGCGATACCCGCGCCGTCGAGGCCGCATTGCGACAGCAGCTTCGCGGGGTCGCCGTGATCGATGAACAGGTCAGGGAGGCCCAATTGTAGTACGGGTCGGATAACCCCACTCTCCATCAGGGCTTCCACGCAGGCCGAGCCCGCGCCGCCCATCACGCAGCCTTCCTCGACCGTGACGAGGTAGTCGTGCGTCTCGGCGAGTTCACGCACGAGCGCAGCGTCGACCGGCTTCACGAAGCGCATGTTCGCGACGGTTGCATCGAGTTCCTCGGCGGCGGCAAGCGACGGTGCGACCATCGTGCCGAACGCGAGGATCGCGACGCGCTTGCCTTCCGGCTGCGACGTGTGGCGACGCACCTCACCCTTGCCGAGCGGGATCTCGGTGAACTCCTTCACCGTCGCCACGCCCGTACCCGCGCCGCGCGGATAACGCACCGCGGTCGGGTTCGGCTGTTGCAGCGCCGTGTGCAGCATCTGGCGGCATTCGTTCTCGTCGGATGCGGCCATGATCGTCATGTTCGGAATGCAGCGCATGAACGCGAGATCGTACGCGCCCGCATGCGTCGCGCCGTCCGCGCCGACGAGGCCCGCGCGGTCGATCGCGAACACGACCGGCAGGTTCTGCAGCGCGACGTCGTGGATCAGCTGATCGTACGCACGTTGCAGGAACGTCGAGTAAATCGCGACGACCGGCTTGAGCCCTTCGGTCGCGAGGCCGCCGGCGAACGTCACCGCGTGCTGCTCGGCGATGCCGACGTCGTAGTAGCGATCCTTGAAGCGCTTCTCGAACTCGACCATGCCCGAGCCTTCGCGCATCGCGGGCGTGATGCCGACGACGCGCGTGTCGCGCTCGGCTTCATCGCACAGCCACTCGCCGAACACCTGCGTGTACGTCTTCTTCGCGGGCGTGGCGGACGGCTTGATGCCTTCGGCCGGATTGAACTTGCCCGGGCCGTGGTAGAGCACGGGATCGGCTTCGGCGAGCTTGTAGCCCTGGCCTTTCTTCGTCACCACGTGCAGGAACTGCGGGCCGCGCAATTCGCGGATGTTCTGCAGCGTCGGGATCAGCGAATCGAGATCGTGACCGTCGATCGGGCCGATGTAGTTGAAGCCGAACTCTTCGAACAGCGTGGCCGGCACGACCATGCCCTTCGCGTGCTCCTCGAGCTTGCGTGCGAGTTCGAGCACCGGCGGCGCAACGCTCAGCACGCGCTCGACGCCCGCGCGCGCAGCCGCGTAGAAGCGGCCCGACATCAGGCGTGCGAGATGGCGATTCAGCGCACCGACCGGCGGCGAGATCGACATGTCGTTGTCGTTGAGGATCACGAGCACTTTCGCGTCTTCCGACACGCCCGCGTTGTTCATCGCCTCGAACGCCATGCCGGCGGTCATCGCGCCGTCGCCGATCACGGCGATCGAGAAGCGGTCGTCGCCGTTCAGCTGGCTGCCGATCGCCATGCCGAGCGCGGCCGAGATCGACGTGCTCGAGTGCGCGGTGCCGAACGTGTCGTATTCCGACTCCGAACGGCGCGGGAAACCCGAGATGCCGTCCTGCTGACGCAGCGAATGCATCTGGTCGCGACGCCCCGTCAGGATCTTGTGCGGGTAGGTCTGGTGCCCCACGTCCCAGACGATGCGATCGTTCGGCGTGTTGAACACGTAGTGCAACGCGATCGTCAGCTCGACCGTCCCGAGGTTGGACGACAAATGGCCGCCCGTCTTCGACACACTGTCGAGCACGAACGCGCGCAGTTCATCCGCGAGCGGTTGAAGTTGGCGACGATCGAGGCGGCGCAAGTCCGCCGGGTCGTCGATGGTTTTCAGCAAGTCGTACATCGTCGTTCCATTGTAGGAAATCAAACGCGCCCGCATTCTGTTGCACGCACCGTAGCATGTGCGCGGCGGCGGGCTTTCGCGTCAGCTGACCCGGTTCACTACCAGGTCGGCAAGTTCGGCGAGACGCTGAGCGCGTGCGCCGAACGGTTTCAGCGCGTCGTGCGCTTCGGCGCGCAGCTGTGCTGCGAGCTCGCGCGACGCCTCGAGGCCGAGGATCGATACGTAGGTCGGCTTGTCGTTCGCCGCATCCTTGCCGGCCGTCTTGCCGAGCGTCGCCGAATCGGTCGTGACGTCGAGAATGTCGTCGACGACCTGGAAGGCCAGACCCACGGCCCCTGCGTACACATCGAGCGCCGCCATCGTTTCCGCCGACGGCGTCTCGCCGGCCAGCGCGCCCATCCGCACGGCCGCGCGCAGCAGTGCGCCCGTCTTCATCCGGTGCATCGTCTCGAGCTGCTCGCGCGTCAGCTTGAGGCCGACGCTCGCCAGGTCGATCGCCTGCCCGCCGGCCATGCCGATCGAGCCGCTCGCCAGCGCCAGCTCGCGCACGAGCGCGGCCTGCTGCACCGGCGACAGCGCAGCGGCATCGGTCAGCGCGACGAACGCCTGCGACTGCAGCGCGTCGCCGACCAGCAGTGCCGTCGGCTCGTCGTACTGCACGTGCACGGTCGGCTTGCCGCGACGCAGTGCGTCGTCGTCCATGCACGGCATGTCGTCGTGCACGAGCGAGTAGACATGGATCATCTCCAGTGCCGCCGCCGCCGCATTGCGCGCCGCTTCCGTCGCGCCGGTCAGTTCGCCTGCTGCATGGCACAGCAGCGGGCGAACGCGTTTGCCGCCGCCGAGGACCGCGTAGCGCATCGCCTCGTGGAGTTTCACCGGCACCGCGGTTTCAGCGGGCAAATAGTGGCCGAGTGCGTCCTCGACACGGTCAAGCACGGACCGCATCCATTGTTCGAATGTCATAGATCGTCGTCTTCGCCGTCCGTGGCGGCCGTTCCGGACGAAAGCGGCTTCAGCGTCGCGCCGTCGAGCACGCGAACCTGCTGTTCCACCTTCTCAAGCTGCTGTTGGCAAAACGCAACGAGGGTCGCACCGCGGCGGTATGCCGTCAGTGAATCCTCGAGGCTCAACGCGCCGCCTTCCATCCGGGCAACCAGCGTCTCGAGCTCCGCGAGCGCCATCTCATAATTGTCCGGCAACGGTTCGGTGCCATTGCCGGGCGGCGTGGCGCCTGGGGATGCGGTTTTCGCCATGGACGAGGGTGTCAAATTTCAAAACAAGTCGGACATTCTACGGCAAAAGAGAATTTTCCGACCTGCCGTCTTGGGCACCCGCTACATATTCCGGCCCCACCTTCGACGCACATTGTGCGCCTTCCGATTGCCGCCCGACAAAAAATTGACACAAATCAGGCACTTAATCCTAGCCTTGCGAGGCGAACCGGGTATAATTCCCCGTTTCCCTAAATCGATTTTTCGATGGTTGGGTTGTTCACTGCTTTCACGCTAACACCGGGAGTGGGAATGTCCAATCTGAGCGATGCGCTTCAGTTGAAGTCGGCCCACAGCCAGCTTCCAGTCACTGCATACTTCGATGAGGCGCTACTCGAGCGCGAGATCGAAACCCTCTTCAAGAAAGGACCTCGTTACGTCGGGCACGAGTTGATGGTGCCCGAGGCGGGGGATTATTTTGCGCTGCCGTCCGAGAAGGAAGGTCGCGTGCTGGTCCGCAACCCCGCGAACCAGATCGAACTGCTGTCGAACGTCTGCCGCCACCGGCAGGCGATCATGCTCAACGGGCGCGGCCACACACAGAACATCGTGTGCCCGCTGCATCGCTGGACGTACGACCTGGAAGGCCAGCTGCTCGGCGCGCCGCACTTCCCCGACAAGCCGTGCCTGAACCTCGGCAAGAGCCCGCTGCAGAACTGGCAGGGGCTGCTGTTCGAAGCCGAAGGCCGGAATGTCGCGCGCGATCTCGCCGATCTCGGCACGAAGCATCACTTCGATTTCTCCGAGTACCACTTCGATCACGTCGAAGTGCACGAGTGCGATTACAACTGGAAGACGTTCATCGAGGTCTATCTCGAGGATTACCATGTCGTCCCGTTCCACCCGGGCCTCGGCAGCTTCGTGTCGTGCGACGATCTCAAGTGGGAGTTCGGCGACTGGTACAGCGTGCAGACGGTCGGCGTGCACAACGCACTCGCGAAACCGGGCAGCGCGACTTACCAGAAATGGCACGAGCAGGTGCTCAAGTTCCGCAACGGCGTGCCGCCGGAGTTCGGCGCGATCTGGATGGTCTACTACCCGGGCCTGATGATCGAGTGGTATCCGCACGTGCTCGTCGTGTCGTGGCTGATCCCGCAAGGCCCGCAAAAGACGACCAACATCGTCGAGTTCTATTACCCCGAGGAAATCGCGCTGTTCGAACGCGAATTCGTCGAGGCGGAACGCGCCGCCTATATGGAAACGGCCGTCGAGGACGACGAGATCGCGATGCGGATGGACGCAGGCCGCCGTGCGCTAATGGCACGCGGCGAGTCGCAGGTCGGCCCGTACCAGAGCCCGATGGAAGACGGCATGCAGCACTTCCACGAGTTCCTGCGCCGCCACCTCGGCGACATCTGACAGCCGGTGCGGCGCTTTGACGCCGCACGGCATCCGGCAGACGAAAAGACGGGCTTCGGCCCGTCTTTTTTTGTTTAGACTTGGAATGTCAGGCCATTCGCACTCCAGGGAGCCGTCATGCCACACACCCACTACACCACGCTCATTTCCGCCGCCAATCTCGCCGAGCGCCTGGCGGCGGCGCCCGGCAGCGTCGTACTGTTCGATTGCCGCTTCGATCTCGCCGATCCCGCCGCCGGCGAAGCCGCGTATGCGGCCGGCCATATCCCCGGCGCACAGTATCTTCATCTCGACCGCGACCTGTCGGGCCGCAAGACGGGCACCAACGGCCGCCATCCGCTGCCGACCCGCGACGCACTCGCCACGCTGCTCGCGAGCCGAGGCCTCAAGCAGGGCCAGCAAGTCGTCGCGTATGACGCGCAGGGCGGCGCCTATGCGGCGCGCCTGTGGTGGCTGCTGCGCTGGCTCGGCCACGATTCGGTCGCCGTGCTCGACGGCGGCCTGCAGGCCTGGGAAGCAGCCGGCCAGCCTCTGGCGACCGACGTGCCGCACCCGGCCGCCGGCGATTTCCGCGCGGCGGCGCCGCTCGAATCGACGGTCGACGCGGCAGCCGTGCTCGCCAACGTGAGCACACCCACGCGCGTCGTGATCGATGCGCGCGCACCCGACCGCTACCGCGGCGAAAACGAAACGATCGATCGTGTGGGCGGCCACATCCCCGGTGCGCGCAACCGCTTCTTCAAGGACAACCTCGCCGCGGACGGCCGCTTCAAGACCGGCCATGAACTGCGCGAAGCGTTTTCCGCGGTGCTGGCGGGCACCGAACCGAACCGCGTGATCCTGCAATGCGGCTCCGGCGTCACCGCCTGCCACAATGCGCTTGCACTGGAGGTGGCGGGCCTGCACGGCGCGTCGCTGTATCCGGGCTCGTGGAGCGAATGGAGCGCCGATCCGTCGCGACCGATCGCAACCGGCCCGACACCGTAAGCGCGGCCACAACACAGCGGCGGCATGTGCCGCCGCTTGCCGTTTACATCACGCCGTACTTGTGGAACCACGCGATCGCGCGCTTCCAGCTCTCCTCCGCATCGGCCTTCACATAACTCGGCCGGTAATCGGCAAAGAACGCGTGGCCGGCATCCGGATACACGACGATCTCCGATTCGCGCGCGAGCTTCGAATCGCTCGCCTGGATCGCCTTGCGCATGTCGGCAAGCGATACCTGCGTGATGTTCGCGTCCTTCTCGCCATAGAGCCCGAGCACGGGCACCTTCAGCAACGATGCATGATCGACCGGGTTGAACGGCGTCATCTCGTCGGTCTTGCCTTCGACGAACCCGTACCATGCAACGGCCGCACGCACGTGCGGGTTGTGCTCGGCATACAGCCAGCTCTGACGGCCGCCCCAGCAGAACCCGACCACGCCGAGACGCGACAGGTCGCCACCGTTCCTGCCGGCCCACGCGACGGTCGCATCGAGATCCTCGGTCACCTGCCGGTCCGGTACCTTGCTGATGATGTGCTCGGACAGATCCTTGATCGTCGGATACTTCGCCGCATTGCCCTGCCGCACGAACAGGTCGGGCGCGATGGCGAGATAACCGAGCTTCGCGAAGCGGCGGCAGACGTCGGCGATGTGCGCGTGCACGCCGAAGATCTCGTGAATCACGATGACGACCGGCAGGTTCGTCTTGTCCTTCGGCTGCGCGCGATACGCGGGCACGCTCGCGTCTCCCGAGCGGATCTCGACGGTGTCGACGTCCAGCCCTTCGCTGTCGGTCGTGACCGTTTGCGCCGACACGGGCAGCACCGCCGCTGCGAAGGCACCGCCCAGCGCGGCCTGCATGAACTTGCGGCGCGAGAACGGAACGTGGGGAACCAGGCTGTCGACTTCGGGTTTCAACATGAATGCACTCCTCGATTGGGCGCCGCCGTCACGATCGCGGATACGGCATGACGTGGCATCGCGCCGGCATGCGGCGCGGATGTCGCGGCGGTTGGCACCCCGCCGCAAACGGAAACCCGGACAAGATGCCCAATAATCCGTTGTCACGTCAACTGTCGGATATGTAAGACTCGATTACGGCGCGTTGCTTCGACACGTCGATCGCCGCGCAAAAACCGCAGGCGCCCCATCGAATCGCGATGCAACAAGCCGCATGTCGATCGCCATCGCGCGATCGGATGGTGGCGAATTGAAACGGAAAACACGCGGTCGATGTTGCCCGCCACATGCCGGCACGGCAGCACGCAAAAAAAAGACGGGCAGGGACGACGCACGACGTGCACTCCCCGCCCGCTTCCCGCGCGAACGCGCGCTCAGTGCAACTTGACGCGCGGCAGCGTCGTGCGCCGCAGCCAGTGCGCAACCGTGTCGAGCATCATGCGCGGATAGCCGTGCAGCGCGGCGATGTGCATCCGGTACAGCGACATGTACATGAAGCGCGCGAACAGCCCTTCGATCAGCATGTTGCCGCCGATCAGCCCGCCCATCAGATTGCCGACCGCGCTGAAGTGGCCGAGCGACACGAGCGAGCCGAGGTCGCGATAGGTGAATTCGGGCAGCGGGCGCCCGTCGAGCCGACAGCCGATTGCCTTCAGCAGGAAGCTCGCCTGCTGATGCGCAGCCTGCGCGCGCGGCGGCACGTTGCGCTCGTTGCCGGGCCATGCGCATGCCGCACAATCGCCTAGCGCGAACACGTTGTCGTCGGTAAAGGTCTGCAGCGTGCGGCGCACGTCAAGCTGGCCGAGCTTGTTGACCTGGAGGCCATCGAGATTGGCGAGCACGGACGGCGCCTTGATGCCCGCGGCCCAGACCGTCAGGTCGGCGCGCACCGTCTTGCCGCTCGCCGTATGGACGGCGCCGGGCGCCACCTCGGTCACGCGCTCGGCAAGCATCAGCCGCACGCCGATCTTTTCGAGCAGTTCGGCCGTCGCCGACGACACGCGCTCCGGCAACGCCGGGAGAATTCGCGGCCCCGATTCGATCAGCACGATGCCGACGTCGTGCCGCGGGTCGAGCTTGTGCAGCCCGTAGGCCGACAACACCTGCGCGGTGTTGCGCAACTCGGCGGACAACTCGACGCCCGTCGCGCCGCCACCGACGATCACGACCTGGATGCGCGGCTCGGCCGCCTCGCCAGGCGCGGTCGGCGCCGGCGCCTGATGTTCCGCACGCATGCACGCGGCGATCAGCCGCTTGCGGAAACGCTCGGCCTCGCCGACCGTATCGAGCGCGATCGCGTTTTCCGATGCGCCCTGCACGCCGAAGAAGTGGGTCGTGCTGCCGATCGCGATCACGAGCGTGTCGTATTCCAGCTCGCGCGCCGGCAGCAGTTCCTCGCCGTCGCTGTCGTTGATGGGTGACAGCGTCAAGCGTTTCGCCGCGCGGTCGAGCCCGGTCAGCTCGCCCTGCTGGAATTCGAAGCCATGCCAGCGCGCCTGCGCCGCATATTCGAGCTCCTGCGTAAACGGATCCATGCTGCCGGCCGCGACCTCATGCAGCAGCGGTTTCCAGATGTGGGTCGGATTGCGGTCGACGAGCGTGACAAGCGCACGCGCGGGACGATTGCCGCGCGCGCCGTAACGGTCGCCGAGCCGCGTCGCCAGTTCCAGGCCGCCCGCGCCTCCGCCTACGATGATGATCCGATGCATCTGTTCCCCCTTTGCGATTCGACACTGCTGCCGCCGGACAGCGCGAACGCAATGCATTCGCGCCACCCGTTGGATTAACCGGTTCGGACATCATCGATGTGCAGTTCGAAGCACTTCGATGCAACCGCCCCGGGAACGCGGGGTGCGCAAGCCCCCGTGTCCATGACATGCATTGTCCGGGAGCTTGCGCGTTGACCACAAGCAAACCATCTCGATATTCAGCATCCCTGCAACAATATGCCGCAGGAATCGGGAACCGCGTGGCGGTGCGTCAGTGTGCCTCTTCCCAGTTCGCGCCGGCACCCACTTCGGCGACGAGCGGCACCTTGAGCTTCGCGACGCCGCACATCATTTCCGGCAGTTTCTCGCGCACCAGCGACAGTTCCTCGTCGGGCACCTCGAGCACCAGTTCATCGTGCACCTGCATGATCATCCGCGACGCGAGCTTGTCCCGCGTGAGCCAGTCGTCCACCGCGATCATCGACAGCTTGATCAGGTCGGCCGCCGTGCCCTGCATCGGCGCGTTGATTGCCGCGCGCTCGGCCGCCTGGCGGCGCGGGCCGTTGCCGCCGTTGATCTCGGGCAGCCACAGGCGGCGACCGAAAACGGTTTCGACGTAGCCCTTCTCCTTCGCCGCCGAGCGCGTGTCTTCCATGTACTGCGCGACGCCCGGATAACGGGCGAAATACCGGTCGATGTAGAGCTTCGCCGCATCGCGCGTAATGCCGAGGTTCGACGCGAGCCCGAACGCGCTCATCCCGTAGATGAGCCCGAAGTTGATCACCTTCGCGATCCGGCGCTGGTCGGAATTGACCTCCAGCGGCGTCACGCCGAACACCTCGGCGGCCGTCGCGCGGTGAATGTCCTCGCCCTGCGAGAACGCGCGCAGCAGCGAAGCGTCGCCCGAGATATGCGCCATGATCCGCAGTTCGATCTGCGAATAATCGGCCGACACGATCCGGTGGCCCGGCGACGCGATGAACGCCTCGCGGATCCGCCGGCCCTCGGCCGTGCGCACCGGAATGTTCTGAAGATTGGGGTCGTTCGACGCGAGACGGCCCGTGACCGCGACGGCCTGCGCGTAGTTCGTGTGCACACGGCCCGTCGAAGGATTCACCATGCGCGGCAGCTTGTCGGTATAGGTCGACTTCAGCTTCGACAGCCCGCGATGCTCGAGCAACAGCTTCGGCAGCGGGTAGTCCTCGGCGAGTTTCTGCAGCACTTCCTCGTCGGTCGACGGCGCGCCGCTCGGCGTCTTTTTCACGACCGGCAGCTGCAGCTTCTCGAAGAAGATCTGCCCGATCTGCTTCGGCGAGCCGAGATTGAATTCGCCGCCGGCCAGTTCGTACGCCTGCGCTTCGAGCTCGATCAGGCGCGTCGCGATTTCGGTGCTCTGCGCATGCAGGCGCGCATCGTCGATCAGCACGCCCGTGCGTTCCATCTTGCGCAGCACGAGCGACACGGGCATTTCGATCTCGCGATACACGCGCTCGAGGCCCGGTTCGCGTGCAACCTGCGGATACAGCACGTGATGCAGCTGCAGCGTGATCTCCGCATCTTCGGCCGCGTATGCGGCGGCCTCCGCAAGCGCCACTTCGTCGAAACCGATCTGCTTCGCGCCCTTGCCGGCCACGTCTTCGTACTTGATCGTCTTGACGCCCAGATGGCGCAGCGCGAGGCTGTCCATGTCGTGCGTGCGGTGCGATTCGACGACGTACGATTCGAGCAGCGTGTCGTGCTCGATGCCGTTCAGTTCGATGTCGTAGTTCGCGAGCACCTGCGCGTCGTATTTCAGGTGCTGGCCGACCTTCTTGCGATCGGCCGATTCGAGCCACGGCTTCAAGCGCGCAAGCACCTCGTCGATCGGCAGTTGCTCGGGCATGTCGGGGCCGCGGTGTGCGACCGGCAGGTACGCGGCCTTGCCCGGCTCGACCGAAAACGACAGGCCGACGAGCCGCGCGAGCATCGGGTCGAGCGCAGTCGTCTCGGTGTCGAACGCGGTCAATGCGGCCGCATCGATCTTCGCGAACCACGCGTCGAACTGCTCCCAGGTCTGGATCGTGTCGTATTCGCGCACGATGTCGGCCGCCACCACCGGTGCAGGCTCGCCTTCCGGCGCATCGGCGCCGCCGCCTTCGGGCGGCGCGCTGTCGACTTCGCGCAGCCAGGTCTTGAAGCCGTAGCGTGCGAAGATGTCGCGCATCAGGTCGCGGGCTTCGCCGTCCGTCTTCAACGACGCTTCGATCGATTCGAGGTGCGGCGCGAGATCGCAGGCCGTCTCGACGGTCACGAGCTTGCGGCCGAGCGGCAGGAAGTCGAGCGCGCGACGCAGGTTGTCGCCCACCACGCCCTTGATGTCGCCCGCATGCTCGATCACGCCGTCGAGGCTGTCGTATTGGGCCAGCCATTTCACGGCCGTCTTCGGCCCGCACTTCTCGACGCCCGGCACGTTGTCGACGGTGTCGCCGATCAGCGCGAGGTAATCGATGATGCGCTCGGGCGGTACGCCAAACTTCGCGATCACGCCGTCGCGATCGAGCGTCTCGTTGGTCATCGTGTTGACGAGCGTGACGCGGTCGGTCACGAGCTGTGCGAGATCCTTGTCGCCCGTCGACACGATCACGTTCATCCCGTGCCGCTCGGCTTCGCGCGCGAGCGTGCCGATCACGTCGTCGGCCTCGACGCCTTCGACCATCAGCAGCGGCCAGCCGAGCGCACGCACGGCGCCGTGGATCGGCTCGACCTGCAACGCAAGATCGGGCGGCATCGACGGACGGTTTGCCTTATAGTCGGCATAAAGGTCGTCACGGAACGTCTTGCCCTTTGCATCGAACACGCAAGCGCTATACTCTGCACTGACTTCCTTGCGCATACGGCGCAGCATGTTGATGATTCCGTAGAGCGCTCCGGTCGGCTCCCCGCCAGGGCCACGCAAATCAGGCATCGCATGGTAAGCCCGATACAGATAGCTCGAACCGTCAACCAATAGCAGGGTCTTACCTTCCAGATTTCGTTCTTCAGGCATTATGAACAAGAGAAAAGTGATTCCGAGTCTGCGTTCGCTCGCAGATCAAGAGCGCGCGACAGCCAAGAAGGCCCGCGCATCGTGGCAGATGTTCACGATTATGGCAGAGTTTATCGAGGCGACCGAGTACCTGTCGGAGATCCGCCCGGCCGTCAGCATCTACGGTTCTGCCCGCCTCAAACCCGATACGCCGCACTACAAGCTGGCCGCGCAGATCGCGCGCAAGCTGTCCGATGCAGGCTTCGCCGTGATCTCCGGCGGCGGCCCCGGCATCATGGAAGCCGCGAACAAGGGCGCGCACGCCGGCAAGGCACCGTCGGTCGGCCTGAACATCGAGCTGCCGCACGAACAGGCCGGCAACCACTACCAGGACATCTCGCTGCGCTTCCGCCACTTCTTCACGCGCAAGGTCACGTTCGTGAAGAATTCGGATGCGGTGATCGTGATGCCGGGCGGCTTCGGCACGCTCGACGAGCTGTCGGAAGTGCTCACGCTGATCCAGACGAAGAAGTCGCGCCTCGTGCCGATCATCCTCGTCGGCAGCGAGTTCTGGAAGGGGCTGCTGCAGTGGTTCCGCGACCAGCTGATCCCGATGGGCCTCATCAATCCGGAAGACATGAACCTGATGCAGGTGATCGACGATCCCGACCAGGTGCTCGACGCCGTGCTCGCGTTCTACGAGGACAGCGGCGAGGAAGAAGGTTCGGACGACGATGGCCATCCGCCGCGCCCCGAAGAAGACCGGATGTTCTACCTGTAACCGGTCGATGAAGACCGCCGGCCCGAGGGCCGGCATCCCGCTTTCCGCGCGGCAGGCTTGGCGATCCCACCACCTGCCGCGTGTCACTTTGTAACGTGCCATTAATCGCGCCTGGCGCGCCGTTCGCCGTCGAATGTCAAATTCGCGAGGCCGGTGCCGTGCGACGCGCGCAATCATCCGCAAACGCGGGCCGCCATTGTCAAATGACGCGACCCGGCGCCTGTACCCTGCCCCTGCCGGCCGCCAATCCGCCGTAACAAACCCGCCTCGCGTTTTCCGTCGCGCACCAGCACACTGCATGTGTCGGTGCGGCGTTTCCCCCGGTGGAACGATCCCCCCCTCGCTTCCATCGCGTCGCGCCGGCCTTTTACAACGACATCACGGAAAAGAACATGCAACGCTCCCTGATCGCCCTTGCCTTCGCCGGCCTCGGCCTTTCGCTGTCCGGCCTCGCCCACGCCGTCAACGTCGACGTCAACATCGGCACGCCCGCACCGGTCGTCGTCGCGCCCGCGCCCGTCGTGGTCGCCCCGGCACCCGCGGTCATCGTCGGCTGGCACGGCGACCGCTACTGGGACGGCCACCGCTACTGGGAACGCCGCGAATGGGAAGATCACCAGCGTTATCGCGACCGCGAACACGGCCCGGATCGCCGCGGCTATCACTGCCCGCCGGGGCACGCGAAGAAGGGCGAGTGCTGAGCGACAACGCACTCGCCTGACCGGCAAGGCCGCCCGTGCGCTTCAGCGCCGGGCGGCCTTGTCGCTTTCAGCGGCGCGTTCCGTGCCATCCCTGCCCCCTACCGACGATGCGAGCGGAAAGCCCGACTGCCGCGCACGCTGCGAGCCGGCGCATCGCGCGCCTGCAACCGCCTCCATGACCGCGTGGCACCGATGGTAGGATCGACCCTGTCCATGGCCATTCCCGCCACCCATGCCACTCATCCGGATCTGGGCTGTCGACCATGCCCTTGCGTCTGGCATCGCCGCGCCAACCGACATCTTCACGGCAGCCAATCATCTCGCCCCGTCATTACGTAACGGCCGGCCGCAGGCCCCGTTTCGCTGGCGCATCGAATCGATCGACGGCAAGCCGGTGCGCACGGCTTCCGGCCAGGCCGCCGCGGTCGACGGCACGATCGACGGTCACGGCACCGCCGATGCGATCTGGCTCACCGCTCCGTTCGTCGCCGATCTCGAGCGGCTGCTCGCCCGGCCCGCGTCACTCGCGCCGCTGTTCGACGCGCTGCGCCGGCAACATGCGCGCGGCACACTGATCGCGACGTACTGCACGGGCGCGTTCCTGCTCGCGGAAGCCGGGCTGCTCGACGGCCGCGTCGCCACGACGCACTGGTCGAAAGCATCGAGCTTCCGCGTACGCTATCCGGACGTGGCATTGCGCGCGTCGGACGTCCTGACCGAACAGGACGGCATATTGTGCGGCGGCGCCATCACGTCGTATCAGAATCTCGCGTTGCGGGTCGTCGACAAACTCGCGAACGCGCGCCTTGCCGCGGCCGTCGCCAAGGTCATGCTGATCGACGTGAACCGCGTGTCGCAGGATTCATTCATCGATCTCGGCCGGATGGGGCATGACGGGCACGCCGATGCGGCCATTGCACGCGCCCAACGCTGGATGGAAAAGCACCTGCGCGAGCCGTTCAGCCTCGCCCGGCTGAGCGATCACGTCGCGATGAGCGAACGCACGCTCCATCGCCGTTTCAGGGACGCCGTGGGCGCGCCGCCGCTCAGGTATCTGCAGACGCTCAGGATCGAAGTCGCGAAACGGCTGCTCGCGGAAACGACGCTCGCGATCGACACCGTCTGCGAGCGCGTCGGCTATATGGACATCAGCGGCTTCCGGCAACTGTTCAAGCGCGAGACCGGCATCTCCCCCGGCGAGTATCGCCGTCGCTTCACGCGATAAGCGCGCGCAACCATCGTCGGGGGCGGTGTCGGAAATGGCATCGTCGAATGGCAGTTTCGCCACTCCGCGCGCCGGCATGCGGTTCGTACACTGGATTCACGTCGCCCGGCATCGGGGCGACGCCATCCTCACCGAACCAGGACACCATCATGCCGATGATCGACGTCTACATCCCCGAAGGTGCGCTCGCACCGCAGGCCGAAGCCCAACTGATGGAAGAACTGACGGGAACGCTGATCCGTCACGAGGGACTCGATCCCGACAATCCGCGCACGCGGGACGTGACCTGGATCTTCGTCCATCGGCCGGCAGCCGTGTACCGCGCCGGGGCTGTCGCGCCTGCGCCGATCTACCGGATCGTGCCGACCGTGCCGGAAGGTCAGTACACGGATGCCGCGCGTGCCGGGCTGATCGCAGACGTGACCGCTGCCGTCGCGCGCGCGGAGGGCCTGCCGGTCGATGCCGTCGCGACGCGCGTGTGGGTCTTTCCAACGGAAATCGACGACGGCTGCTGGGGCAGCCGCGGCGTCGTGCGCCGCCTGCCGGACATCATGGAATATTTCGGCGGCGCCGAACTGCGGGCGCTCGGGGAATGGCGGCTGGCGATCAAGCGACAGGCGGATGCGGGTCGGGTTATCGATGCGGTGCGAGATTCGATGTTGGAAACGGCTCGGAGTGGGCCGCATGAATCGGCCGCCCAAGCCGCGCGCTGACACCGGCGCGCAGCGGCTTGTCCGACACGCACGGCAGTGTGCCGTACGGCACGTGAAAGCAATACACGGACGAGATGCGCCCAAGGGCGAGCGCACCTGTTTAATCACTTATTCGGTCAGTAGCACGGACACTTTTTGACAGGGCCGGGGCCAATCACCGCGACGGGTTTGCAGGGGTTGGACGGGCCGATTACTGCGACGGGTGCACAGGGATTGGACGGGCCGATCACAGCGGTTCTGGCCATTGCCGACAGAGATGTGGTGAGCATCAGGAAAGCCAGCAAGAAATTGATTTTCATCAGGTATGCCCTCTTTCAATTCGATAGGAATCGATCGGATCGACTGTTCGCCGTTCCTTCGTACGGGCGTCGAATAACGCCACGCAGGAGAGCATATTCTCGATGACAAGGGCAACCAATAGGACAACTTCCAAATTGCAGAAAATGATCGCGTTCCAGTACTAAGGCCGCGACGCGGCCACCGCGAGTGGCTATGCACGGCAAGACGGAGAGGTACAAGTGCACGCCTGCCGCCTTGAAGCCCGGTATGCCCCGGTTCGCGACTGCGCCTGACATCGCGACGCACACCGCACCCGGGGCCGCCGTTCACATTACTGAAACGCCACTTCCGCGAAGCTCCGCAGTTTCCGGCTATGCAGCTTGTCGAGCCCGTTCGTGCGCAGGATCTCCATCGCCTTCACGCCGATCTGCAGATGCTGGTCGACCTGCCCGCGATAGAACGTGTCGGCCATGCCCGGCAACTTGAGCTCGCCGTGCAGCGGCTTGTCCGACACGCAGAGCAACGTGCCGTACGGCACGCGGAAGCGGAAACCGTTCGCGGCGATCGTCGCGCTTTCCATGTCGAGCGCGATCGCGCGGCTCTGCGACAGGCGCTGCACGGGTTCGCGATGATCGCGCAGCTCCCAGTTGCGGTTGTCGACGCTCGCGACGGTGCCCGTGCGCATCACGCGCTTCAGTTCGACGCCATCGAGCTGCGTGACGTCGGCCACCCCGCGCTCGAGCGCGAGCTGCACTTCGGCGAGCGCCGGAATCGGCACCCACAGCGGCAGGTCGGCATCCAGCACGTGATCCTCGCGCACGTAGCCGTGTGCGAGCACGTAGTCGCCGAGACGCTGCGTATTGCGCAGCCCCGCGCAGTGACCGAGCATCACCCATGCGTGCGGACGCAGCACCGCGATGTGATCGGTGATCGTCTTCGCGTTCGACGGGCCGACGCCGATGTTGACCATCGTGATCCCGCTGCCGTCCGCGCGCTTCAGGTGATACGCGGGCATCTGCGGCAGGCGCGGCGGCGCGGCACCCTCGGCCGGCTCGCTGCCGAGGTTCGCGTTGTAGGTCACGACATCGCCCGGCTCGACGAACGAGCTGTACTGGCTGCGATACGCGCGCACCTCGGGATCGTCGCTCTCCGTCATCACCGTGCGGCCCAGCTTCACGAACTCGTCGATGTAGAACTGGTAGTTCGTGTAGAGCACGTAGTTCTGGAAATGCGTGGGCGACGTCGCCGTGTAGTGGCGCAACCGGTGCAGCGAGAAGTCGACGCGCGCGGCCGTGAACAGCGCGAGCGGATGCGGCTCGCCCGGCGCCGGCTCGAACGTGCCGTTGACGATGCGATCGTCGAGATACGACAGGTCGGGCGTATCGAAGATGTCGCGCATCGCGAGCAGGCGGTCGCGGTCGAGCTCGCCCTCGAGATGGATGCCTTCGGGAAACGCGAAATGGATCGGAATCGGCTGCGACGACACGCCGATCTCGATCTTCACATGGTGGTTCTTCGCCAGCAGGCGCAGTTGCTCGCGATAGTAGTTCGCGAAGAGGTCGGGGCGCGTGACCGTCGTCTCGAACACGCCGGGGCCCGCGACGAATCCGTACGAGCGGCGCGAATCGACGTGCGTGTTGACATCGGTGCGGATCCGCACGAACGGGTAGCACGCGCGCACGTGCTCGGTGATCGGTTCGTGGCGGCGATAGCGCGCGAATGCGTCACGCAGGAAACCCGTGTTCGTGTCGTAAATGGCGGACAGCCGCGCGACGGCGGCGACCGGATCGTCGAAAGCCTCGACCGACGGGCTCTCGGGCGTCAGCACACGGTGCCGGCGGCTCAAATCGTTCTTCATTTTCATCACCTCGTCTGATCCGGCGACATTACCACGGAACCCGGTCGCCCTTGTGGCTGCCCCCACGCACGCGAGGGCCGGATGGTGCGCAGTATTTGCTAAAATCGGTGGGTTCACTGGAGACTCATCATGAAGCCGCTCATTCTCGTCGTCGCTGCCGCCGCGTTTGCCGCCGCCAGCGCCGCTTACGCCGCCGGCGGCACGCCTGACGCCGACGCGCAGGCACGGGCCGAGGCCAACGAGGCCGCCGGCCTGCCCGATCTCCGCAAGATCAACCGGCCGGGCGCCGAAGTCACGTCGAAAGTCGACTTCGCCGACATCCGCCGCACGCCGAGCTTCCACGAAAAGAGCAAGAACGGCACCGAAGTTACCGAGTACCGCGATCGCGGCAAGCCGGTCGAGATCGACGTGAAGTCGAACTTCGGCACGCGCTACCAGATGAGCTCGACGCCCGACACGTCGCCGAAGCCGCACGACGCGGGCATCCCGATCACGCGCCTGCCGTCGCTGAACCTGCGCTACTGATTCCGTGGCGCGCCGCACCGAACGCCGCGCGCCGCCTTCCTTCACCTGCTGTCGCGACGCACGCCGCCCGCGTGCCGACACCCTGACCTGACGCATCCCGCATGGCCGTTTTCACAGCTGTTTCCGACTCCGATCTCGCGCAATGGATGCGCCACTACGAACTGGGCGACGTGCTTGCGTTCCGCGGCATTCCGTCCGGTATCGAAAACAGCAATTTCTTCCTGACGACGACGCGCGGCGAGTACGTCCTCACGATCTTCGAAAAGCTGACGGCGCAGCAACTGCCGTTCTACCTCGACCTGATGCGCCATCTGGCCGGCCACGGCGTACCGGTGCCGGATCCGATCCCGCGTGACGACGGCGCGCTGTTCGGCGAGCTGCACGGCAAGCCGGCCGCGATCGTCACGAAGCTCGACGGCTCGGCGGAACTCGCGCCGGGGGTCGCACACTGTATCGAGGTCGGGCAGATGCTCGCGCGCATGCACCTGGCCGGCCGCGACTATCCGCGCAACCAGCCGAACCTGCGCAGCCTGCCGTGGTGGCAGGAGAACGTGCCGGCGATCTCGCCGTTCATCACCGACGCGCAGCGCGCGCTGCTGGAAAGCGAACTCGCGCACCAGGCCGGCTTCTTCGCGTCGGACGATTACACGGCGCTGCCGGCCGGGCCGTGCCATTGCGACCTGTTCCGCGACAACGTGCTGTTCGCGCACGCGGCGCCCGGCACCGGCCATGACGTGCGGCTCGGCGGCTTCTTCGACTTCTATTTCGCGGGCTGCGACAAGTGGCTGTTCGACGTCGCGGTCACGGTCAACGACTGGTGCGTCGACCTCGCGACCGGCGTGCTCGACGTCGCGCGCGCCGATGCGCTGCTGCGCGCGTACCAGACCGTGCGGCCGTTCACGGCCGAGGAGCGCCGCCACTGGAGCGACATGCTGCGCGCGGGTGCGTACCGCTTCTGGGTGTCGCGCCTGTACGACTTCTACCTGCCGCGCGCGGCCGAGATGCTCAAGCCGCACGACCCCGGCCATTTCGAACGCATCCTGCGCGAGCGTATCGCGCATACGCCCGCGCTTCCCGAGATCCAAACCGCATGCAACTGATCGAAGTGCCCGCGAAAACGGGCTATGTCTGGTTCCGCCAAGGCATCTGGCTGTTCCGCCGGAACCCGCTCGCGTTCATCACGCTGTTCTTCACGTACCTGCTGGCGATCACGCTGGTGTCGCAGGTGCCCGTGATCGGCTCCGCGCTGCCGCTGGTGTTCATTCCCGGCATCGCGGTCGGCTTCATGGCCGCATGCCGCGACACGGTGGCCGGCAAGACCGTGATGCCGACGATCCTCGTCGACGGCTTCCGCTCGTACGGCACCGTCGCGACCCAGCGGCTGCTCGTGCTCGGCGTGATCTACGTCGCGTCGATGGTGCTCGTGTTCGCCGCCTCGTCGTTCGTGGACGGCGGCGCGCTGTTCCACGTGATGATGGGCGCGGCCGACGAAGCGAGCGCGACGCCGGAAACGCTCGCCGCGCAAGGCACGTTCGGCGCGCTGATGTTCGCGACGCTGCTCTACCTGCCGGTCGCAATGCTGTTCTGGTTCGCGCCGGTGCTGGTCGCGTGGCACGACGTGCCGCCCGCCAAGGCGCTGTTCTTCAGCGTCGTCAGTTGCTGGCGCAATCGCGGCGCGTTCGTCGTGTACGGCGCGCTGTGGTTCGGCGTCGCGCTCGGCACGTCGCTCGCGCTGTCGCTGCTGCTGCAGGCGCTCGGCGCCGGCGCCTATGCGCTGACGATCATGATGCCGCTGACGATCGTCATCGTCACGATGCTGTACTGCTCGTTCTACGCGACCTATCGCGGCTGCTTCGGCATCCAGGAGCCGGGCGCGACGACCACCACGTCCGGCCGCTGAAGTCTCCCGGGCCGGCGCGTGTCGCCGGCC